>JAFPGA010000028.1 GCA_017423085.1 Paludibacteraceae bacterium
ATGCGTTTGTTGCCACCGGTGAGGTGATTACGTTTGACGGTTTCACCCGTGTGTATGTACAATCGACGGACGAAGAAGCAGAAGAGCGACGTATCTTACCGGCCATGTCTCCCCGTGAGCGTCTGCGTCTGCAGGGTGCGGAGGCTGTTCAGACCTATGCCAAACCGCCCTATCGCTATAATGAAGCTACGCTGGTGAAGCGCATGGAGGAATTAGGCATCGGTCGTCCGTCCACCTATGCCACCATCATTGAGACCATACAGAAAGTGAAATACGTAGAGCGCGGTTCGGTAGCCGGTCAGAAACGAGACACATCGGTGTTGACGCTCAAGAACGGCATGGTGACCGAGAAACAAAAATCAGAGATGTACGGCGCAGATTCACAACGACTTTTGCCGACCGATTTGGGACGTATAACCAATGATTTTCTGGTGGAACATTTCCCGTCCATTCTCAGTTATGACTTCACGGCGCATGAGGAAGAGCAGTTCGACCGCATTGCTATCGGTCGCGCAGACTGGGTAGAGACCGTTGACGCGTTCTACAAGACCTTCCAACCCTTACTTGGCGCGATTCCATCGGGGAAAGTAGCCGGTCGGTTATTGGGAACAGACCCTGTAAGCAATCAGCCCGTTTATGCGAAGATAAGCAAGATCGGTCCATGTGTGCAGTTAGGTGATGCGACGGATGAGAAACCGCGTTTCGCCAGCTTGAAGAAAGGGCAGTCCATATTCTCCATCACTTTGCCGGAGGCATTGGAGTTGTTCAAAACAGCTCTGCCGATGAATCTGGGCGAATACGAAGGCAAAGAAGTAGTGATCGGAGAAGGTAAATACGGTCCGTATGTGCATTACGACAAGGCGTTCATCAGCATCCCGCACGGCAAAGACCCGCTAGCGCTGACGATGCCGGAGGCGGTAGCGCTCATTATTGAGAAACAGCAGACGACAACTCCTATTCACCAATGGGGCGATGTACAAGTGCTGAAGGGGCGATATGGAGCCTACATTCACACATCAGAGGGCAATTATCAGCTCCCGAAGAACATCACCCCGGAAACCATTACGGAAGCTGAGGCGCGGGAAATAATGGTAAAAAATGAGCCGATTAAGCCCGGAAAACGTACATTTAGGCGAAAAAGTGCAAAATAATTGCAAAATTATTTGCGTATATCAAAAAAAAGCAGTACCTTTGCACCCGCTTTTGTAAAGACCGAGAAAATTTCGAAGAAATAATCGAAGCGAAAGTATTGAGCGAGAAGTGGCGCAGTTGGTAGCGCACTACGTTCGGGACGTAGGGGTCGCGTGTTCGAGTCACGTCTTCTCGACAAAAGAGCAGTCAAACGGCTGCTCTTTTTGTGTTTATAATCCTTTGTAGATATTCCAGATCCAGTTGGCGACGATGAGGATGGCGATGAGGATGACTGCCCACATCGGCCAGTTGCCCATCAGCACACGTTGGAGGGTTTTCGTTCCGCGCCAACAATCCACGAACATCCAGGCCGGTGCGACGAGAAGGAAGATGATCACCAGCACAGAAAGTGGATTAATCATGAGCGCCTCGATGAACTGTCCGTGCAGCAGCGCAACGAGCACGCGTGTGCCACCGCATCCCGGGCACGGGTAGCCGGTGATTGCCTTGAACGGACAACCAATTGGTAATTGAAAATATGCGGCACTCAGTACAAGTACCAGTGCCGCAAACTCAATTATTATCAGCCATATGAATGGCTTAAATCGAGACATTTAATGATTAAGCGATGCCTTGAGCTGCCAAAGCCTCTTTAATCTTAGCGTAGTTGAACTCTTTAGCACGATTCTTAGCGCTGAACCAGTCGATAATAGCCCAGATACCGCAACCACCGCAGGTCAGAAGTTTCAATACGCCAAGACCTGCTTGACCAAGGAAGAAACGGTCAACACCGTAACCACCCAGGAAGATAGCGAGCAACAGAGTTACTTTCGGGTCTTTCATCTTGATAGCCTCAATGCTAATCATTTGATCATCATTGATTTTTGCCAAAGCAGCCTTCAACTCTGCTACTTTTTCTTCAGGAAGATTGGCACCATTCTTTGCCAAGAAAGATTCAATTTTAGCTTGATCCATAGTAATAAAATTTTAATAGTTCTATGCCTACTCTTCAGCGGATTTTCGGCACCCTCCGATAATAATCGGTTGCAAAGGTACTATTTTTTTTTTATTCATGCAAGATTTTTCTTATTTTTTTTATAATTTTCTATCTTTTTTCCTTATTTGATGACAAATTGACGTATATTTTACGTGAAAAATTGCAAGTTTCCGTTTTTTTTTGTAATTTTGCGGGCTTTTTGAATGGTAAAGGGTAATATAACCAAATCATAAGTGATTTTATGTATCCACAGCAAGTAATAGATGCCTTACGCCATGTGCGGTACCCGGGTACGGGCAAAGATTTGATTGAGAGCGGGATGTTGGAAGACGATATCCGCATATCGGGTTATGAGGTATCGTTCTCTCTTATTTTCCAGAAAGACAATGACCCGTTCATGAAGTCGGTTATCAAGGCAACGGAAGCAGCACTGCAGACGTATATCGACCCGAATGTGACGGCGCACATCCATACGAAGTTTGTTAAGGCACACCCGGAAATCAGCCATCAGCACTCTGCTATACAGGCAAAGCATATCATCGCTATACATAGCGGCAAGGGCGGTGTAGGCAAATCGACCGTAACGGCTAATCTGGCGGTATCATTAGCGCAAGCAGGTTGCCGCGTCGGGTTACTGGATGCGGATATACACGGTCCGTCGATGCCGAAAATGTTCGGTACGGAGGACTGCCGTCCCGTGTCGGTAGAGGAAGACGGGCGCACGCTCATTGAACCGATTGAGCAATACGGTGTGAAGATGCTGTCTATCGGGTTCTTTGTCAATCCCGAGCAGGCTGTTATCTGGCGTGGAGGCATGGCAAGCAATGCGGTTAAGCAGTTGATAGAAGATGCGCATTGGGGTGAGTTGGACTATTTCCTGATTGACCTGCCGCCGGGCACAAGCGACATCCACCTGACCTTGATTTCCGAACTGCAGTTGACGGGCGTGATCGTTGTCACAACGCCGCAGCCGGTGGCGCTGGTTGATGCGCGCAAGGGTGTAGAGATGTTCCGCAACGAGAAAGTGAATGTGCCTATTCTCGGTTTGATAGAGAACATGGCATGGTTCACGCCTGCCGAGTTGCCGGAGAATAAATACTATATCTTCGGAAAAGACGGAGGAAAAGCATTGGCAGAGGAATTGGATATTCCGTTGTTGGG
Organism: Paludibacteraceae bacterium; assembly: GCA_017423085.1. Taxonomy (GTDB): domain Bacteria; phylum Bacteroidota; class Bacteroidia; order Bacteroidales; family Paludibacteraceae; genus Colicola. The sequence goes on from JAFPGA010000028.1 coordinate 3,290, forward strand.
TCAGATTCCGCTGGTGCAGTCTATTCGCGAAGGCGGCGACAACGGGTTGCCTATTGCGTTGCAAGCGGGTCATCCCGCTGCGGAGGCATTCGGCAAAATCGCTAAAGCACTCAATAAATCGTAACATCGTCAATCATCCAATCGTCAATCAATAGATGTCCAGAACGACCGAACTCGGCACTGCGCCGATACATAGTCTGCTATTCAAGTACGCGCTTCCCGCCATCATTGCGATGACGGCGAGTTCGTTGTACAACATCGTGGATAGCATCTATATCGGTCACGGATGTGGTGCGCTGGCATTAGGTGCGCTGACGGTAGCGAAACCGTTCATGGACATATGTGCCGCCTTCGGCAGTCTGGTGGGTGTAGGCGCTTCGTCGCTGCTGGCTATCTATTTAGGAGAGAAAGATTACGACCGCGCCAATCGGGTGTTAGGTAATGTGATCGTGCTCAATATCATCTTGTCCGCCATTGTGATGGTGATCGGTCTGATCTGGTTAGACCCGATCCTGCTGGCATTCGGAGCGAGCGAGGACACCCTGTTATACGCGCGCGAGTACATGGAGATCATCCTGTACGGCAATATACTCACGCATATCTATTTCGGTCTGAACGCGATGCTGCGTTCGGCAGGACACCCGCGTTTCTCCATGACGGCTACGATAGTGGCGGTAGTGGTGAATATCATCTTGGATCCTATCTTCATTTTCGGACTGGATATGGGTGTCCGCGGTGCGGCATTGGCAACGGTCATCAGCCAAGCAGTAGCGGTGGTATGGCAGTTTACAAAATTCATGGACAAGAACGAATTAGTTCGGTTTCATCGGGGAATATGGCGCCTTAATCGGCATATCACCTTGCGTGCGTTGGCTATTGGCATGTCGCCGTTTCTGTATAACATCGCCCACTGTTTTGTAGTTATCATCATCAACAACCAGCTGAAGCAGTTCGGAGGGGATATGGCGATAGCCTCATACGGTGTGATTAACCGTCTGACGTTTGTGTTCGCGATGATCGTGATGGGGCTGAACCAGGGCATGCAGCCGATCGCCGGCTATAACTACGGTGCAAAGCAGATAGACCGTGTGCTTAAGTCGTTCTATATAACCTGTGCGTATGCAACGGGAGTGATGGGTATCGTGTTCGTGTTAGGCGAGTGTTTTCCGGAGCTAGTGACGAAGATGTTCACGCACGATAGCGTGCTGATTGCGCAGACCATCAAGCCAATGCGTATCATCTGCTCAACGATGCTCATTATCGGATTCCAGATGGTGACGGGCAACTTGTTTACATCGATCGGCAAAGCCGGCAAAGCTATTTTCCTGAGTCTCACGCGGCAAGTTATTTATCTGATTCCGCTGGCGCTGCTACTGCCGATGGCTTTTGCCGAACCGCTGGACGGTGTATGGTGGGCCATTCCTGCCAGTGATACCTTGTCCGCTGTCACAGCCATCATTGTTTTATTGACAGCCCATATCAAAGTTTCTCAAAAGGTATAGTGGTTTACTCCTCGGAGAAATGGACGAGGACGTGCCTGTACGAATTAAAAATCTTGGATTTGGAGACGAAGCCGAGGTAGCGTCGTTCGGCATCAACCACCGGCAAGTTCCATGCGCCGGTGTCTTCAAAGGTCTCCATCACTTTGTCCATCGGCTGGTCGAAACGCAAGATGGCGGCCGGAGAGGTCATGAGTTGTCCGACCGTGAAGCGGTTATAGAGTCGCGGCTGGAACATGATATTACGCACCTCGTCCAGCAGCAGAATGCCCTTCAGGTGTCCGTCGTTGTCAATGACGGGGAAGATATTGCGCTTGCTGGCAGAGATCACTTTGACCAGTTGTCCGAGGGTCATCTCCGGGAAGACGGTGATGAAATCGGTCTCCAGCACATTGTCCATCTTGAGGAGCGTGAGGACATTGCGGTCTTTGTTGTGGGTGAGCAGTTCGCCCTTCTGCGCCAGACGCATGGCATACAACGAGTGCGGCTCGAACAGCATGATAGTCAGATACGAGATGACGCTGACGATCATGAGCGGCATGAACAGGTGATAGCCGCCAGTCAGTTCGGCAATGAGGAAGATACCCGTGAGCGGTGCGTGCATGACACCGGACATGAGTCCCGCCATGCCGACCAAGGCAAAATTAGCTTCCGGCACCATGAGTCCCGCCATGTTCATGATACGCGCGGTGACGAAACCGACGATGGCACCCATGAAGAGCGAAGGTGCAAAGATACCACCGACACCACCGGCACCGTTGGTTGCCACCGATGCAACGATCTTGAGCAAGATGATGGCGATGAAATACGTCAGAATGAGCAGTTGGGTCGGTGTCGTCGCCAAGTTGGCATAGAACTCGGTCGGCACCAGGTACTTGGCGAACGGACTGTTGTCCAAGGCGCTTAGGCTGTCACCATTGATGAGTTGGCGGATGACATCATATCCCTCACCGTACAAAGGCGGGAAGAGGAAGATAAGCACACTCAGCGTGGCACCGCCGATCAGCAGTTTGAGCCACATGTTGCTGATATGATGCTTCATCCACTGCTCCAGTTTGTTCATTCCCCGCGTGAAATAGAGGCTGACCAGACCGCAGATAGCACCCAAGATGAGGTACCACGGGATACGCTGCACAAGGAAGGGTTCCGCTGTGTCCAAGGGGAACATCGGTTCCGTACCGGTGAGGATATACGAGATAGCCGTTGCCGTGACGGACGAGATCAGCAGTGGAGCGACCGAGGTCATGGTGAGGTCCATCATCAGCACCTCGAGGGTGAAGACCAAGCCGGCTATCGGGGCTTTGAAGATACCGCCGACCGCTCCGGCAGCACCGCAGCCGATCATGAGCATCATCGTCTTCTGGTCCAAACGGAAGGCTTTCGCCAGGTTCGAACCTATCGCCGCTCCCGTCAGCACTATCGGCGCCTCTGCTCCGACCGAACCGCCGAAACCGATGGTCAGACCCGAACCGACTACCGACGACCACATGTTATGCGCCTTGATGATCGATTTGCGCTGCGAGATGGCGTAGAGGATCTTGGTGATACCGTGCGATATATCATCCCGCACGACATACTTGACGAACAGAGCCGCCAAGGTGATACCAATGACAGGCGTGATGAGATACCACCACGTGCGGTCATCGGCAATCAGGTGGCCTTCCACCAGTTGCTGAATAAAATGTATGAATGTCTTGAGAACCGCTGCAGCCGCAGCCGAGAAGGCACCTACGAAGAATGAGAGGAGAAGCACGAGGTGCTTCTCGCTAATGTGGCGAACACGCCAGTCTATGATTTTATCATACCACGTAGTATTCAGCATTCAGCCATCAGCTTTCAGTATTCAGTTTTCAGATTCAGTTATCCCATCCGATACCTTTGTACTTGTCGAGGTCCCACTCTTCCTCTACCTCGTTGAGATAGATGGTGTGCTCTTCGTCTTCGTCTGCCGTCTCCGGTTCTTCTTCGCGCTCGATAACAGCCACATCAATCGGTGCATGAGAGATCTCGATGACTTGGTTCTGCTCCTTGTTCAGTTCGGTCCAGAGCGCATCTTTGAGGGCATCGATACCGTCATTTATTACCGATGAAATCGGCAAAACGTCAATCCCCAAATGCTCTTTGAGCAAGTCAAAATCGATAGGCGGGCGCTCATTACCTTCTTCATCCACGCGCGGCAGGTCACACTTGCTGACTGCCAGAATACGCGCCTTGGTAAGCAGTTCGGGGTTGTACTGCTCCAACTCGTGCAGCAGGATGTTATACTCCGCCTCTATCTCCGGACTGGTAGCCGGCACCATGAAGAGGAGCACGGCGTTACGCTCTATATGGCGCAAGAATCGGAGTCCGAGTCCTTTGCCTTCGCTGGCACCCTCGATGATACCGGGTATATCTGCCATACAGAACGAGCGTCCGTCGCGATAGGAGACGATGCCCAGTTGCGGGGTGAGCGTAGTGAAGGGATAGTCCGCTATCTCGGGTTTGGCAGCC
>JAFPGA010000002.1 GCA_017423085.1 Paludibacteraceae bacterium
CTTTTTCGGTTTCTCTGGAGCCGGCTCGGGATTAGACGGCTCAATCACCGGTTCCGGCATCGGAGTAGGCATCGGTGGAATAACAATAGGTTCCGCTTCGACTACCGGCTCTACTACCGGTTCAACAACCGGTTCCACTACAGGTGCAACTACCGGTTCCACTACAGGTGCAACTACCGGTTCCGGCTCTGCTACTGGATCCGCTTCAACCACCGGTTCAGCTTTCTTGGCTTTAGCCTTCTTCCCTTCACCTTTAGCCTTTTTCCCTTCGCCTTTAGCTTTTTTGCCTTTCGCTTTTTCCGGTGCTTGACCTAATTCTCCCAATATATCCACAATCTCCTCGGCTTGTGTGCCCAGTTTCTGTAACGGGTCAATTTCTGACGCAGGTCTGACCTGGCTGATGGCTGATGGCTGAACGCTTTCAACCAACTCCTTCACACCGGCTTCCGGCACGAACGCGATCTTATTGTATCCCTCAATAGTGATTTCCTCGCCGGTTGTCACATTAACACTCTTGCGGGGAGCTACGGCTTGCAACTTGAACGTACCCAAACCGTTCACTTTCACCTGCTTGTCCTGTTTGAGCGCTTCTACCAACTGCGTCTGAAAAGCATTCAGAAACGCGTTCGCTTCTTTCTCGCTCACACCTGCGCGTGCCGCCAATGCACGGCGTAACTCGCTCCAACTAAGTTTATTCTCTGCCATACATTAGATTTTTTTGAGTTCGTCTTTCATGTTTGCCATTGGTCTGAATACAAGCTGGTTCTTACGGGGTACAACGGTCTTTTCTCCCGTGCGGGGATGTACAATCGTACGCTCTTGTTTTTCTTTGATCTCCAAAGCGCCCAAACCTTGTAATTGAATCGCCTTACCTGCCATCAGGTTCTCGCGAACTATCGCACCTGTCGTGTTAAGCAGATGCTCTACATTTTTTTTACTCTGGCCTGACGCGTTGGCTATCAAACCGATTAATTCCTTTGTTAACATAGTATTCCGTATAAATCAAATTCTTCTGCTTTTGTAATTTGCACATCCACGAAGTCCCCATTTTTAATTTTTAATTTTTCATTTTTAATTTCCATAAGAACCTCGCAGTCCACTTCCGGGCTGTCATACTGCGTCCGACCAACCCAATAATCACCGTCTTTTCGGTCAATGATCACCCGCTGGACTGTTCCCACTTTCTGCGCCATTAACTCGCCGCTTATCTCTTGTTGAATCGCCATCAACTCTTCCACGCGGGCGTCTTTCACCTCTTGCGGAATGTCATCTGTATAATGTTTGTTGGCGTATGTGCCTTCTTCGTCCGAGTATGCAAAACAACCCATCCGTTCAAACCGCATCTCTTTCACCCATGCCTTCAACTCTTCAAAATCCTCTTCCGTCTCACCCGGGTGTCCGACTAACAATGTCGTGCGAATGCATATACCTGGCACTCGTTCGCGTATCTTCTTAATCAGCGCGTCTTGTTCTGCACGTGTGATATGCCGCCGCATCAAACCCAACATGTGGTCCGTACAGTGCTGCAAAGCGATATCAAGGTATTTGCACACGTTTGCGTGTTTTGCCATCACTTCCAATAATCCTTCCGGAAAATCAGTCGGGTAGGCATAGTGCAATCGTATCCATTCCACACCCTCTATTTGCGCCATCTCGTCAATCAGCTCCGGCAGCAAGTGTACCTTTGTACATTGTACATTGTCCCTTTGTACATGCAAGTCGAGTCCATAACTGCTCAAATCCTGTGCAATCACATTGAACTCTTTCACGCCTTGGCTCACCAACCACCTTACTTCTTCCAATATCTCTTCCTTCGGTCGGCTCGTATGTCTGCCTGTAATCAGCGGAATCGCGCAATAGGAACACATCCTGTTACATCCCTCCGATATCTTCAAATACGCATAATGGGATGGAGTAGTCAATTTCCGCTCATAACTCTTACACCCGGACAAGCAGGGAGCACTTTCTGCAAGCCCCTCAACCATTTTTAGAAAATCAAACTTCCCGTAATACTCATCGACTTCCGGTAATTCCTCCTCTAATTCCGCTCGGTACCGCTCACTTAGGCAGCCCATGACAATCAACTTCCGCAACTTACCCTTTTTCTTCCGCTCTGCCATTTGCAGAATCATGTTGATGCTCTCTTCTTTCGCATCCCCGATGAACCCGCAGGTGTTGATCACGCACACTTCCCCTTTCGGCTCTTCCGGATCATGCACACAGCGCCATCCTGCCGCCTCTAATTGCCGCATCACCCGCTCTGCATCCACCAGATTCTTTGAGCACCCCAGCGTTATAAAATCAACTACACCCCGCCTCACGAGAATTAATTCTTAATTTTTAATTTTTAATTACCCAGATCGCAGTGGAACTTCAGTCGTACCAGCCGCACGTGAATTTCATCATAGTAGTCCTCACCCAACTCTTCCATCGCTTTCTTGATGTTATCATCATCAGCTTCTTTGAAGTAGTTGTAGATATCTGCTTCTTCGTCGGGATCCACCACTTCCTTGATGAAATAATTGATGTTGATCTTCGTTCCGCTGAATACAATCGCCTCCAACTCGTCCAACATCTCTTCCATCGACATGCCGTTGCTCTCTGCCAAATCGTCCAAATCGACGCGACGGTCTATCGCCTGAATAATCTGTTTCTTACGCGTCGATTTCTTGGCTACGGTACGAATCCGCATGTCGTCCGGACGGATGATCTCGTTTTCCTCCACGTACTCCTTTATAACGCGCAGGAACTCCTCTCCGTATCGTTTGGCTTTTGCTACGCCCACACCGGGAATAGTAAGCAACTCTTCCATCGTAATGGGGTAGGTGGTAGCCATCGCTTCCAGACTCGGGTCTTGGAAAATAACGAACGGCGGCACATCATTCTTCTTCGCTGTCTTGCGGCGAATATCCTTCAGAATAGAGAACAGCACCTCGTCTGCGGCAGCACAAGTGGCTGCTGCACCGTCCATGACATCCTCGTCCTCGTTGTGAACCTCAATCGGCACTTCGAACTTACTCGGCTTGCGAATGAATTTCGTTCCGTCTTTAGTCAACTTCAGGTCGCCGTACGAATCTACATCCTTCTGAATCATGCCCACCAACAGCGCCTGACGCAGGATAGCATGCAGTGTGCTCTCGTCCTCGTCGCTGGCAGCACCGAAGTTCTCTAACTCGTCGTGGTGATAACTCATCACTTCGGCGGTCTGGTTACCATGCAGGATATCAACAATATGTTCCGCACGGTGTTTCTCGTTCACCTGCTGAATCGTCTCCAGCGCAATCTGTAATATCTCGCGGGCATCGATTTGTTTGTATGTCTTGCGGCAATTGTCGCAGTTACCGCATTTGTCCTCGTTGTATTCCTCTCCGAAATAGTGCAACAGCAACTTACGCCGACAGATAGTACTCTCCGCATAACTCTGTGTCTCAAACAGCAACTGGTTGCCGATGCCGATCTCTTTCGGGGTCTTGTCTTTCTGGAAACGGCGCAGACGCTCAATATCGTCCGGGCTGTAGAAACACAAGCACACACCCTCACCACCGTCGCGACCCGCACGTCCGGTCTCCTGATAATAGCCTTCCAGCGATTTCGGGATGTCATAATGAACCACAAAACGTACATCCGGCTTGTCAATTCCCATACCGAACGCAATCGTAGCTACAATAACCTGCACCTCTTCCATCAGGAACGCATCTTGATTCGCGCTGCGCGTCACAGCGTCCATACCGGCGTGATAAGCGCGTGCGGAGATACCGTTCACCTGCAGCACCTGTGCCAGGTCTTCCACTTCCTTACGGGCAAGACAATACACGATTCCGCTCTTGCCTTCCATGCCGCGAATGAAGCGAACCAGGTCTTTATCTACGTTCTCCGTCTTCGGACGAACTTCGTAGTACAGGTTCGGACGGTTGAAACTGCTCTTGAACACCGTCGCGTCCGGCATGCCCAGGTTTTTCTGGATGTCCTTCTGCACCTTCGGCGTAGCCGTCGCGGTCAGCGCAATGATCGGTGCCTTGCCGATACGTTGTACCATACTGCGTATCTGGCTGTACTCAGGACGGAAATCATGACCCCATTCCGAGATACAATGCGCCTCATCTACTGCGTAGAAAGAGATCTTCACTCCCTTCAGGAAATCCACGTTCTCCGCTTTCTGCAAACTCTCCGGTGCCAGATACAGCAACTTCGTCTTACCCGCCACTACATCATCGCGCACCGCGTTGATCTCACCGCGGCTCAGACTCGAGTTGATGAAATGCGCCACACCTTCCTCTTCCGAGTAGTTGCGCATCGCATCCACCTGGTTCTTCATCAGCGCAATCAGCGGAGAGATAACAATCGCCACACCGTCCATGATTAACGACGGCAACTGATAGCAAAGACTCTTGCCACCGCCTGTCGGCATCAGCACAAACGTGTCATTGCCTTCAATCACATTGCGAATGATGGCTTCCTGATTTCCCTTGAACGTGTCAAAACCAAAATAGGTCTGCAACGCGTTCACTAATTCCTCATGTGTAATATTCATATAGTGTTTTCTGAATTCTCAATTCTCCAAATCGGGCGCAAAGATACAAATAAATTTTTATATATGCAAGCACTCGTGATTTTTTTTTGAAAAAAAATATACATTTTCCCTGATCTCCTTCCGTATCCCTTCCTGCCGCCAACCTTATCGTTTGCTTCTATTTACCTATTCCCTACGCACTCTTACCCAAGGATCACCAAAGGATGGCCATAAGATCACCACAGGATGGTTGCATTAATATGCATTTGTACTATATATACATAGTATATATACATTTTTAAGCACCATTCTCCTTCAAGAATAATTTTTCTCCCGTTTTACTGCTAAATTCACGATTGATTTCGAAAGATTTCGAGACGTTTCTGAGAAAATTTTTACATTTTTTGAAAAAAAATACACAAACTCTTGCATAATCCAAAAAAATGTTGTAATTTTGCGGCGGATTTTAAATATATTACCATGCAGAAGCGAAATTTGTCATTTGCACAACTCTTCAACTTGAGTTTCGGATTCTTCGGAGTGCAGATTGCATACGCGCTACAGAGCGCGAACATCTCACGCATTTTTGCTACATTGGGTGCAGACCCGCACCAGTTGTCCCTGTTCTGGCTGCTGCCGCCTTTGATGGGTATGATCGTGCAGCCGCTTATCGGTAAATTTTCCGATAAGACATGGAACAAACTCGGTCGCCGTAAACCATACCTCCTAATCGGTGCTATCATTGCCGTAGCGGTGATGATTATGCTTCCGATGGCGGGTGATTTCTTCCCGGGTGAAACGGGCAGAAAAATGTTCATCGGTTTCACCGCAGTCATCTGGTTCGGTATCTTCTCCCTTATTTTCCTCGATACCTCGATTAACATCGCCATGCAGCCGTTCAAGATGATGGTCGGTGACATGGTCAACGAGGAGCAGAAGGGACTCGCATACTCGATTCAGTCTTTCCTTTGCAACGCCGGTTCGCTGGTTGGCTATCTCTTGCCGTTCTGCCTCACCGCGTGGTTCTTTAACAACGTCACCACCGAGCCGGGACACGTAGCTCCTTCTGTTCAGTGGTCGTTCTATATCGGTGCTGCCGTCCTCATTCTCTGCGTGTTATACACGTTCTTCGCAGTAAAAGAGATGCCGCCGAAGGAGTACGCTGAGTTCCACGGCATTGATCCAAACAAGAAAGAAGAGAAGAGCCCGAACTTCCTCGTGCTCCTCAAGAATGCGCCGAAGACCTTCTGGACGGTTGGTCTCGTGCAGTTCTTCTGCTGGTCGGCTTTCCTCTATATGTGGACCTATAGCACGGGTGCAGTTGCTCAGCATGCTATCGGTGCCAAGAATGCACAGGCTATCGACGTTTATACAGATGCCGCAGGAAATGATATCACGCACACGTACGTGCAATATAATAATGAGTTGATCGTGTCCAGCGGTGTCCTCAAGTCGGATTCCGCACAGATCATCCTCACCACGCCGGGCAATGTGCTGCAGCTCGCTTCCGTCAAAGACGGCGACGTGCTTTCGCATCCGGAGGAATATACGGTGGCAGAGGGTGTCGTGCTCAAAACGAAGACCGACATCGATGTCAGCAGTCCTGAGTATGGTAGAGCAGGGGACTGGGTAGGCGTTCTCTTCGCTATCCAGGCGATCGGTTCTGTCCTCTGGGCTATGGTCATTCCTCTGTTCAAGCGTCGCCGCAAACTGGCATACTCGCTCAGTTTGATTATCGGTGCGATCGGTTTCATTCTCACGTTCTTCTGCACGGACACAACGCAGACCAGTGTAGTGATTATGAAGATCCCGACTACTGTCGCACAACTCGAACTCTGCGGCTGCTACCTGCTTATCGGTTGCGCTTGGGCGGCTATGTTGGCTGTTCCGTTCACCATCGTTACCAACTCGATCAAGGAGCACATGGGTTCGTATCTCGGCCTTTTCAACTGCTCTATCTGCTTGCCGCAGATTGTTGCAGCTGCAGTCGGTGGTCTCATCCTCGGTTGCTTCCCGGAGATTGACGGTGTCGCACAACAGCCGTATATGCTCGTTGTAGCAGGTGTACTGCTCCTCTTCGGCGCACTCTCCGTGCTGGTTATCAAGGAGAAAGAGTAATAGCAACCTATCCAAAGAAAACAAACTAAAAACAAACAAATATTAATCTATTATGAAAAACAAAATTCTACTATGTGCATGTGCAGGAGCATTGGTAGCGGTTCTCATGACCTCGTGTCGTGAGAAGACGGATTTCAATGCAATCTGTGACGATGTATCAAAGCAATCTATCACGGGGCTCTTTTCTGGTGTAGATCCTGAAGTTGATGATTTGGTTTTGAATGTAGTACAGTACCGCTTTAACGAAGATCTTACGGCAGAGTGTACTGTAATGGCTCTCGGTGATGGCGTTTATCAGGCTCCGGTGACTACCACGTACGCTTTGTGGGAACTGGGTGGCTACGGTGACGACGGTATCTCGCGTAAAATCATCTTGACGCCGGTTGGCGATGCTGATCCGGTTGAGGTGCTGTTCTCTTTGGGCGGTATCTTCTCGGATGACTATCCTTTCGCAGGAGACAAGAATGACAAAGTAAAGGGTATTGAAGAAGCACAAGATGCTATCGTTGCTAAGAAATGGTTTGGTAATGATACCACTTATTTCAAGATTGATACCGTTATTGATATCATGAAGTATGACACGACCTATAGCTATAAGCCGAAGAAAGATCCGGATACGGGTAAGACCATGAGGGATTCGGCTGGTCACGTTATCTATGAGCAGACCATTAGCAAAATTGATTCTGCCCTTGTGCCGACTAAGATGAAATGGCCGATTGCTCCGAAGACCGTCAATATCCGTAGCTTGGAACTGAATCGCGACGCTTCCCTGGTGAACACCGGTAGTTGGTCGTTGATTATCAAAGAGTTTGAAATGGACGAGAACCGCGTGGTTACAACCAAGTTGGATACCGCGGCTTCGTATAACTTCCACTGGGCGTTTGCCGGATTTACCTCTTCGTCTTCGTTCCTCATCAGAGCGCGTCAGGCAGATGGTACGCAAGAGTATTTCGACGTGAAATATGATAGCAAGATTCCGGCTATGACGATTGACAAGCAAATCTTGAAAGTTCAGGAATAATTAGCATAAATTCAGTTATATATGAAAAACATACGTAAACAATCTATGCGATTTGTGCTGACGCTCTCAATGCTGTTGGCTACTATGGTCGCTTTTGCGCAGACTACCGTCAATGGTACGGTCGTTGACGCCGCAAACGGAGAACCGATTATTGGTGCCTCTGTACTGGAAATAGGTACCACCAATGGTACGATTACCGATTTCGATGGTAATTTTACGCTCACCGTTAAAGCCGGTGCGAAACTTGCCATCTCGTACATGGGTTATAAAACGCAGGAGTTGGATGCTAAACCGACCCTCTCTGTTAAGTTGGGTGAGGACTCCGAGCTTCTCGACGAAGTCGTTGTCGTTGGTTATGGTGTCGTAAAGAAAAACGATGCTACCGGTTCGGTTACGGCTATCAAGCCCGATGATATGAACAAGGCCCTCACCACTACTGCTACCGACATGTTGTCCGGTAAAGTAGCCGGTGTTGTTGTCACCTCTGATGGTGGTGCACCGGGTGGTGGTGCCAACATCCGTATCCGTGGTGGTTCGTCGCTTTCCGCTTCCAACAACCCGCTTATCGTCATCGACGGTTTGGCAATGGATAACGACGGTATCAACGGTGTGTCGAACCCGCTTTCTATGGTCAACCCTGCTGATATCGAGTCTATGACCGTCCTCAAGGACGCTTCGGCTACCGCTATCTACGGTTCGCGTGCTTCCAATGGTGTCATCATCATTACTACCAAGAAAGGTAAAGCAGGTGCGAAACCGAAAATATCGTATGAAGGCAACGTCTCTTTCTCTACTTTGACCGACCGCGTTGAGGTGCTCACCGGTGACCAGATGCGTGCATACGCTACGTCACTGGGTATGAACCCGACCGCAATGAGCGTGCTCGGTACAGAGAATACCGATTGGCAGAACGCTATTTATCGTACCGCTGTTTCAACCGACCATAACATCTCTATTATGGGTGGTACCAAGCATATGCCGTATCGTGCATCGATTGGTTACACGCTCGGTAACGGTATTGTGAAAACCAACCAGATGCAGCGTGTTACTGCTTCGATCAACCTCTCTCCGTCCTTCTTGGATGATCACCTGAGCTTCAACCTCAATGCAAAAGGTATGTATATCTACAACCGTTACGCAGATGGTGTACAAGGTGCTGCTTTGGATATGGACCCGACACAGCCGATTTATGACCCGACCAACATTGGTTTCGGTGGATACTATCAGCGCGTTGTTCCGGGTGCGTTCAATGATGCAGATGGTCAGAACCCGGGTGATAAGTGGTACTATACCAACAACTCGCAGTCTGCCGGTAACCCGTTGGCTTCGCTCTTGCAGAAGAAGAACATCGCTAACTCCGGCTCGTTCGTGGGTAATATTGACGCTACTTATAAGGTACATGGTTTCGAAGACCTCATCCTGCATGCAAACTTCGGTGCTGACTACTCCTATGGTAAGCAAACGCTCGAGACCGATCCGGAAGCTTATAGTGATCACTATTACGGACGTTACGGTTGGTCGGAAGGTATGAAGTACAACCTCCTCTTCAACTGCTA
>JAFPGA010000255.1 GCA_017423085.1 Paludibacteraceae bacterium
CCCTTGGAAGCGGGCTGAATATATACGCGGGCACCGCCGAACTTGGCGTATTGCTCGTGAGGCAGGGTGCCGTTCAGTACGGGCACTTGGATCAGGTTCTTCTTGGCAGCCTCGGTAGCCTTCTGCATGGCAGCGGCAACCTCACCGGCCTTACCCAGACCGTAACCTACAATACCATTCTCATTTCCAACAACTACGATAGCTGCGAAAGTGAATGTACGTCCACCCTTGGTAACTTTCGTTACACGGTTGACAGCAACGAGGCGCTCCTTGAGCTCCAGGTCTTGTGTAGTTTTAACTCTTTGCATAATCGTAGTCTATTAGAATTTGAGACCTGCCTCGCGGGCAGCGTCAGCCAATTGTTGAACTCGACCGTGATAGAGGTAACCGTTGCGGTCAAATACGACCTCGGTAACACCAGCCTTGATGGCGTTCTCGGCGATAGCCTTGCCAACGAGAGCGGCTTTCTCTGTCTTAGTCATCTTATCTTTGATTCCGAGCGACGAAGCGCTTGCGAGTGTTACACCCTTAACGTCGTCAATGACTTGGGCATAAATCTGGCTGTTGCTGCGGAATACGGTCAGACGAGGACGCTCGGCTGTACCCGACACCTTGGTGCGGATAGCAGCTTTAATCTTGAGTCTTCTTGCTATTTTCTGAATCATAATCTTTCCTTTCTATTATTTACCAGCCGACTTACCAGCCTTACGACGTACAACTTCACCTTGGAAGCGGATACCCTTGCCCTTATACGGTTCCGGCATACGGAACGAGCGGATCTTTGCGCACACCTGACCGAGCAGTTGCTTGTCAGCGGACTCAAGGATCACGAGCGTGTTCTGGTTACGCTCTGCTTTCGTCTCAACTTTCACCTCAGCGGGGAGCTGGAGGTAGATGGGGTGTGTATAACCGAGCGAGAAGTTAAGCAACTGTGGCTTAGCGAGCTCAACACGATAACCTACACCAACGAGCTCCAACGTAGCTTTGTAGCCATCATGCACACCAACAACCATGTTGTGGATCAGGGCACGGTACAAGCCATGTTTAGCACGCATTTCTTTCTCATCGTTCGGACGGGTTACGTGGCATTCTGCACCTTCAACCTCCACTTTGATAGCGGGGTCAACGGCTTGCTTCAACTCGCCTTTCGGACCTTTAACGGTTACAATATTCTCAGGGCTAACTGTTACGGTTACGCCGGCAGGAATAGCTACAGGTAATTTACCAATTCTTGACATAGTCTGTTCCTCCCTACATTAATAAACATAACAAATAACCTCACCGCCGAGCTTGAGGCCGAGAGCCTCTTTGTTGGTCATCACGCCTTTCGATGTGGAAAGGATAGCGATACCCAGACCGTTCAATACGCGCGGCATCTCGCGATAGCCTACATACTGACGGATACCCGGAGTGGATACACGTTGTAACTTCTTGATGGCGTTAACTTTGTTAACCGGATCATACTTCAAGGCAATCTTGATAGTGCCTTGAGGGCCATCTTCCACGAACTTGTAGGAGAGGATGTAACCTTTCTCGAACAAGATACGGGTGATCTCTTTCTTCAGATTCGAAGCAGGAACTTCCACTACGCGGTGGCCTGCTTTGATTGCATTCCTGAGTCGGGTCAGGTAATCTGCGATAGGATCTGTCATTGTTTTACTTGTTTTAAAATTATCAGGGCTGTCCTGACATTGTTTAAAGATTAATAATTATTTTCTCCCGCAGTCTTCCGCGCTACCGGAGGCACTTACATGCCTGATCGTGGTTGACCGTTTGGCATGTGGAACCTTCGGATGCTGCGGAACTTGCGGAGTTGTTTTTTACCAGCTTGCTTTCTTTACTCCCGGGATCAAGCCTTTGGAAGCCATCTCGCGGAACTGAATACGGCTGAGTCCGAACATACGCATGTAACCTTTCGGACGACCGGTGATCTTGCAGCGGTTGTGCAGACGTACGGGGCTGGCGTTCTTAGGCAGAGCCTGCAGTCCTTCGTAGTCGCCGTCCTTGAGCAGTTGCGCACGTTTGGCCGCATACTTCTTGCACAGAGCAGCACGCTTCACCTCACGGGCTTTCATTGATTCTTTTGCCATAGTCTTTACTTTTTGAACGGTAAACCAAACTCACGGAGCAGAGCGAATCCTTCGGCATCGGTGTTAGCGGTGGTAACGAAGGTGATGTTCATACCCTGCAGTTTCGTGATGTTATCAATGTTAATTTCCGGGAAGATGATCTGCTCGGTGATACCGAGTGTATAGTTACCGCGACCATCCATCTTGCTGTTGATACCCTTGAAGTCACGGATACGGGGCAGAGCCACGCGTACCAGACGCTCCAGGAACTCGTACATACGCTCGCCACGGAGGGTAACGCGAACGCCGATAGGCATCTTCTTACGTACCTTGAACTGAGCAATATCCTTCTTCGAAAGAGTTGCTACAGCTTTCTGTCCGGCGATGGTTGTCATCTCCTGCAGAGCGACTTCAATGATCTTCTTATCAGCAGTAGCCTCGCCCAAGCCTTGATTGAGAACAATCTTCTCGAGCTTCGGGCACTGCATCACGGTCGTATAGCCGAACTCCTTAACCAGAGCCGGAACGATACGCTCCTGATAATCTTGTTTTAAACTCGCTGTATTCATTGTTAAATTTCTTTACCGGTTTTTTTACTTACACGCACGAGTTTGCCATCCTTCTCTACTCGACCTACGCGAACGGGTTTGCCGTCCTCGACAGGATTGAGGTTAGAGATATGGATGGGAGCCTCCTGCTTAACCATTCCGCCTTGCGGATTTTTCGCATTAGGTTTGGTGGCTTTCGACACCATGTTTACACCCTCTACGATAGCACGTTGCTTCTCTTTGAGCACTTCGAGCACGCGTCCCGTCTTGCCCTTCGAACCACCGGCGTTTACATAGACGATATCACCTTTTTTGATATGTAACTTTGTCATGTTGTTAAACTTTTTAAGTGATTAGAGCACTTCGGGTGCTAACGAAATAATCTTCATGTTCGTCTGACGGAGCTCACGGGCTACCGGACCGAAGATACGGCTGCCGCGGAGTTCGCCTGCGTTTGAGATAAGTACGCATGCGTTGTCATCGAAACGGATGTAGCTGCCGTCAGCGCGGCGCACTTCCTTCTTCACGCGCACCACGATAGCACGGCTAACCGTACCGTCCTTGATGTCGCTGGAGGGGATAACGCCCTTCACGGCTACTACGATCGTATCACCGAGCGAAGCATAGCGCTTCTTCGTTCCGCCAAGTACGCGGATGCACAGAGCCTCTTTAGCTCCTGAGTTGTCGGCTACAATAAGCCTTGATTCTTGCTGTACCATATTACTTAGCCCTTTCGATGATTTGAGTTAAACGCCAACGAACAGTCTTGCTCAGGGGACGAGTCTCCATGATGCGTACGATATCGCCGATACCGCACTCGTTGTTCTCGTCATGAGCATGGAACTTGCGAGTTTTGTTCACAAACTTGCCATAGATGGGGTGTTTCTCTTTCCACTTAACGGCTACGACAATCGTCTTATCCATCTTGTTGGAAACGACTTCACCTACACGCTCTTTTCTTAGATTTCTTGTTTCCATGTGTTCGTCAATTTACTTTGTTAATTCTCTGCTGCGAAGCTCCGTAGCCAGACGAGCGATGTTCCTGCGAGCCACC
>JAFPGA010000029.1 GCA_017423085.1 Paludibacteraceae bacterium
ACTTGCGTACCGTTTTGCATAATGTAACCACGCTCGGTTGTTGCCAAATTGAAGTTTGCGATAGCCACGCCGCGATCTAAATAACGTACTTCCGGATCTGCACCGACGTTGCCGATAAGAATAACTTTGTTTACGCTTGACATAATTAGATTTGTTTGTTAAATTGTGTTATTGTGTACTTTGGTTGTTTGCGTATCCAAACCTTTGCGGGTGCAAAGGTACAACAATTTTTGCACATATGCAAATTTATTTGCAGATTTATTGATTTTTTCATAAAAGTGCACTCAAACGGTACAAAAACGTGATGCAAAGGTCGCTACATGATTGCAATTATAACCTACTAATCACCTACTAATAACCTACTAATTTCATACTAATCTCATACTGTAGGACCGTTCGGGGTCCATTCGGGCTTGGTTTGGGGGCGTGTGTGGGGGAGAGAAAACGGCAATTTTTGGCATAGAAATGTAATGATTTTTGCAAATTTATTTGCACATGTCATTTTTTTTGTGTAAATTTGCACCCGATTTGGAAATATGCCAATTACAAAACAAAATATTCTATGAAACGCACACTGTTGATGGTAGCAGCTATGCTGCTGGTTGTAAGCGCAAACATGAGCGCGAAAGACAACAAAAAAGAGGCAGGCGAAGATGTCTATGTTCGCTGCATCGCATTCTATAATCTGGAGAACCTCTTCGACACGATTCATGACGAAGGAAAGAACGACTACGAGTACCTGCCGGATGGCGGTATGAAGTGGACCTCGTATAAATACGAGAACAAGATCCAGCGCATGGCGTATGCTGTAGCGCAACTCGGTACGGACTACGACCCGCGCGGTGCTGTCTGTGTCGGTGTGGCTGAGGTGGAGAACATCGGTTGTCTGTACGACCTCTGCGAGGAAACCAACCGTGTATACGGTCGCCGCTACAAACCGATTCTGTTGGAAGGCCCGGATCGCCGTGGTGTGGATGTCGGTCTCCTCTATGACTCCGTGCTGTTCAAGCCGAGCAAGGTGAACGGCTTCGAGCTCAAGGCACATTATGCGGACGGTGGTGAGATCAAGACACGTCTCCAGCTCTGTGTGTCCGGCTATCTGATGGAAGACGGCAAGCCGGAGAAGATTCATATGATTGTCAACCACTGGCCGAGCCGTTACGGTGGCGAACTCTCTTCCCGTCCGGGACGTGACACTGCCGCTATGCTGTCGTTGCATATCTGCGACTCCATTCGCATGAAAGAGCCGCAAGCGAAAATCATCATCATGGGTGACTTGAACGATGATCCGGACAACCACAGCTGCAAAGATGTGCTCAAAGCGCGCAAGAAACCGCAGCAGGTAGAGCCGGGCGGATTCTACAACACCATGTGGATCCACCTCGCCAACGGAACCGGCACGCTGTACTACAACGGCGGATGGAACCTCTTCGATCAGATCATCATCACCGAGTCGCTGCTCAACGAGAGCAAAGACAGCGGCAAATGGGCATATTGGAAATCGCAGGTGTTCAACAAACCGTTCCTCACCGTGCAGGAAGGTAAGGACAAGGGTGCTCCGCTGCGTACCCACAAAGCCGGCGTTTGGCAGAACGGTTACGGTGACCACTTCCCGACCATGATTTATCTGATAAGAAAAAAATAAAACATCATGACATTGCAACTCAATAGAAACTCTTCTCCCATCCGCATGCGCAACTACGGGCGCATCGTGCAGGACATGATTGCTTATGCTGCGAAGATGGAACCGGGCTTGGAGCGCGACTCGCTGGAAGTGTATATAGCACAATGCATGCGCCAGCGTAATCTGGTGTGGAACAGAGACCAGGAAGCGGGACTCAACCGCGTTCGGGAAGATATCATCCGCCTGTCGGACGGCAAACTGTCCTGCAGCTCTCCGGCATTCGAGCGTTTGATGGCGCAGCCTAATGCGCCGATGGGGCAGAAAAGGAAGAAAAAATAAACAGAAAGCTGAATACTGATAGTTGAAAACTTCTATGGAACAAACAAATCAGTTTAAGGTGTTCGCCGGTTCCAAAGGCGAAGCATTGGCACAGCGCGTGTGCGAGGAATTGGGGTGCCAGTTGGGAAGTGTACGTATCGACCGTTTCTCTGATGGCGAGTTCTGTACGTATTTCGAGGAGTCCGTGCGCGGACAATCGGTCTATCTGGTACAATCGACCTGCCCGTCCAGCGACAATCTGATGGAGTTGCTCCTTATGATCGATGCCGCCAAACGTGCCAGTGCGTACAAGGTGATAGCCGTTATTCCGTATTTCGGATGGGCGCGTCAGGATCGCAAGGATAAACCGCGTGTGTCGATAGGTGCCAAACTGGTAGCGAACATGCTTCAGACGGCCGGCGCGGACCGTGTCATCACCGTCGATCTGCATGCCGACCAGATTCAGGGCTTCTTCGACATTCCGGTTGATCATATCTACGGTTCCAACGTGCTTGCTCCGTACATCGCGGCGCTCAACCTCAAGAAACTGATTGTTGCTTCGCCCGACGTGGGCGGTTCCAAACGTGCCTCTAACTTCGCGAAGAAACTGCACGTCATGACCGACCGCGAAGTGCCGATGGTGATCTGCTATAAG
>JAFPGA010000256.1 GCA_017423085.1 Paludibacteraceae bacterium
CAGCACCTCTTTGACGAGTGTAAAATGCTGTACAGCCTCAGCGGTTGTGCTCACACCTCCTGCAGGTTTGTAACCCATCTTAACACCTGTCTTCTCGCGCCAAACCTTGATCGCGTTACACATGATGAAGGTAGCTTCCGGTGTAGCGTTCACAGCAATCTTACCGGTCGAGGTCTTGATGAAATCGCAACCGGCAGCCATCGAGAGGATGGATGCTTTCCAGATGTTCTCTGCGCTCTTGAGTAGACCGGTCTCGAGGATGACTTTGAGGTGGTGCTCTTTGCAAACGGCTTTGATCTCTGCTATCTCATCGAAGCACTCTTCGTAACGCCCCTCGAGGAACTTACCTACGGAGAGGACGATATCCACTTCGGTAGCACCGGCTTTGAGTGCCATTGCGGTCTCGGCGACTTTGATCTCAGGGAAGGTCTGTGCGGCAGGGAAACCGGCGCAGCAGCACGCGATATTGAACTTCGGGTCCTTGAGCGCCTTGCGTACATACTCCGCCATGGCGGGATAAACGCAGATAGCCGCTACGTTGGGGATACCCGGGAAGTCTTTCTCAAAGTTATTGACGGCATTCGCCATCTTCTCCACTCTGGCGATGGTATCATCGGCACTGAGGGTCGTATAGTCAATCTGATGCAGACACTCTTTCCACACCTCGACGTTGTTGTTCTCGTCGAAATGCTTCGCCATGATGTCTTCTACTTGAGCCTTCACTTGCTCATCCGTAAACGGGCAGGGGTACTGCGCAAATAATTCTTCAAACTTGTTCATGATATTAATAATTTCAAATTTCAAATTTCAGATTTCAGATTTCAAATTTAGGATTTAGTCCTCGTTGGTATTGATGGCGGGGTCGTCCTGGAGGCGACCGATGATGGTCTCGTTACCGCGCACCGATTCGCCGACATTGACAAACATCTCTGTGTTCAGCGGCAGATACATATCCACACGCGAACCCAGTTTGATGAAACCCAGATGGGTGTTACGATGTGCAAAATGTCCGGGTTTGGCGTAGGTCACGATACGACGTGCCATGGCACCCGCCACCTGACGAACCGCGATCTGCACTTTGGACGGTGTCTCAATCACCACCAGCGAACGCTCGTTCTCCGTGCTTGACTTAGGCAGCCATGCGCCCTTGTGACTACCCTTCTGATGCTCACTGACCAGCACCGTTCCTTCTATCGGATACCAATTGGCATGCACGTTGAACGGCGACATGAAAATCGACACCTGCAGTTTTTTCTCGTGGAAATACTCATTCTCTTCGGTCGGCTCCACTACAACCACACGACCGTCTGCAGGAGCAATGATAAAATTCGGGTCGTCAATCTCCAGCACACGCACCGGGTTGCGGAAGAAATAGGTCACAAACACCAGCAGAGTGGCGGTCAGAAACAAGGTAACAGCGAACACCCAATGCGGTTGGACAAACACATATATAGGGATGTTGATCATAAACAGCAGCAGCACGATACTGAAAATCATCACCCTGCCTTCTCTATGTATTCTGGGTCGGTTCATAATTGACGATTGGACGATTTACGATTTATTGACGATTTATTTTTATTGACGATTGAAGGTCAGTTCCACTGGGCGTAGGGGAACTGGGCTAACATGTCGGCAGCTTGGTCCAGACCTGTCTTCAGTTTCTTATCCACCATCACTTTGAACATGAACGGGATATCCGCCTTGACGGTCAGTTTGATACGCGTATCGACCGGATTCAACTCCTTCAACTGGATCCAGAAATGTGCGTCCATCGGAATACCCTCGGCACCGAACTTAATGGTGTCGTTCTCAATCCGGTCCACGATGGCAATGGTGATTTTCTGCGCCAGCCCGTCCACTTTCATCCGCACACGGTCCGGCTCAATCTCCATCTCCTGAATCTTGTCTTTGGGAATCATATCCTTCACGCGCTCCAGATTTTGCATATTGCTGAGCACGCGATATATTTGCTGCGCAGAACAAGGCGCAGAGGTAATTTTACTCTCGTATTTTGTTTCGCTCATAGTACCCGATTTCAATTTACGCTGCAAAGTTACTACAATTTTTTGGAATACACAAGGATTTTCACTCTTTTTGCAGTCTTTTTTGGTATTTTTGTATCTCGAGCGAAGTCTTGTCGATCCGTTTCTCCAGTTCTTTGATGTCGCGCATGACGACTGCCAGATGCAGTGCTTTATCCACCGCCTCATCGTCCGCATTCTCGACCCGCTGACCGTTCCGATACATCAGTATCGGTTCCTGACCGTCATCCCGGACCATCACACGCAGTCCGTTCCGACCGGTCAGCACATAATAGCCGTGGTCCTGATATTGCTCGTTCTTCTCGTACTTGAACATCGGCAGCAACGAGTCAATCACAGGCAACAGGGAGTCCAGCTGCGACTGATAAAAAAGGATGCTGCGCTCCTGGTTCACCAAACCGACCGAGTCGCGCTCGTGCTTCTGCGCTTTATACTCATCCAACTTGCTTGCACGCGTACAAGACACGCACGCCAGCATCACCAAAGCACCCATTAGTGCCCATTTAGTCCATTTTGGTGCCATAAACACATAAATTTTGGTGCAAAAGTATAAAAAAATATCGATATGTGCAAATTTTTCTTGCATATATAAAAAAAAAGCAGTACTTTTGTAGCCGATTTTGCGCAA
>JAFPGA010000257.1 GCA_017423085.1 Paludibacteraceae bacterium
GAACCGTTCGCCGGTTGCCAGTTCGCGGAAGCACAGCATTTTTTTGCGGTTCTGCACTTCTACGTCCGTGTGTGCCGGAATACCGATCGGTTCTACTTTATTGGCGTCATAGACAAATTCCACTTTCTGCAATGTGCCCGAAGAGGCATCTGTGAAATACTTGTAGTTGCGACCGGGCAGGTTGGCATTCAGGTCATTCACAATCTCCTCGACGGCTTCATTGCCTTGCTGCAACTCCACCAAACCGTATATATCGGCATTGATTCGTTTGAGTGCTTTGCTGATTTTGGCGCGTTGGTCCTGGTGCTCCGAATAACTTCTGGCGCCCATCGAACCCCAGGTCATGTAATAGTTCTCCAGGTTAAAACCGCATACCAACAACCGATAATCGCCCAGATCCGGTATGCCGGCTTCCAAGTCCTCACGGGTGTTGCCGTGCCAGGTTCCGCCTTTCCAAGTCAGGCTCTTGGTGCTGTTCACTTGAGCAGTTAATCCGTAAATCTTCTCCCCGCAACGGTGATATCCGCTCACGCCGCTAATGGTGAACATACAGTTGTTGTTCACCCGCATCGTCTCGGTGTAGTCTGCCGAACCGATGAAGCCGTGGCTCTCTGGTTGGAACTTACGCCACGGAGAAACGACATAATTGCCGTTCGCATTGGCGCAAACAATCATCGGCACGTCAAAAACAACCGTTTGATTGATATACGGACGCAAGGCTTCACCGGTCCACGTTGCGGGATTATCGATCGTGATATGGGTCTGCGCCATCAGAATGAGGCTGACCATCATGGAGACTAAAACCAGTCCAAAGCGCTTTTTCATGTGCCTAATTTATTAAATCGGCTACAAAATTACAAAAAAATTTTGATATATGCAAAAAAAAGTGTAACTTTGTACCCGATTTTAAAGATATTGAATTTATTTATTTAATTTTTGCGCATTGAGCATGAAGTTTTCAGAGTTTTGGAGTGAGACGAAAATACGGAAATGGGGCAAATATGTCGTTACCATTCTCGTTTTTCTGATTGTATATCTGTTCATCGGAGACCAGAGCCTGATTCAGTTTGTGCATCGGGGCAGAGAGATTCGTCATCTGGAGCAGCAGCGCGACATGTACCGCGAAGCAGCCGAAGAGGCGCAGAAAGAGATCCAGACGCTCAACCATCCCGACAGCCTTGAGCAATACGCGCGCGAACATTATTACATGCACAATAGCAACGAAGAGATTTTCCTGGTGGAAGAGTAAATCCTGAATTTGAAATGAAAAAATCAACCATCATATTGATCATCGGTCTGGTGATCGTGGCAGTAGGCGCCGCGTTGAGTGTTGCGAAAATAGAACCCTATGCGGACTACGTCCTCGTTGCCGGCGCGCTGGTCGTCATCATCCGCGGTTTTATCCGAAACCATGAGCGGGACGACGAAAATCCTAAATCCTAAATTTGCAATCATAAATGATCGATCGTAACCGGTCCGAACATATCATTTTAGGCATTGACCCGGGAACGCTGTTTATGGGGTATGCGTTGCTGCATACTGTCGGACAACAGGTTGAGATACTGGAGTTTGGCGCATACGACGTGCATAAACTGGAAGGGCAATACCCGCGTTTGCAGAAGGAGTTTTTCTTCATTCAGGATTTGATTGACCGCTACCATCCTTCCGCTCTGGCTATCGAGACGCAGTTCGTGGACAAGAACCCGCAGACGATGATTAAGATTGTCCATGCCCAGGGGGTAGCGATTGCCGCTGCGCTGAGCAAGGATGTGCCTATCTACGAATACTCGCCGATGAAAATCAAAATGGCGATTACCGGTAACGGACACAGTTCCAAACAGCAGGTGGCGGGTATGCTGCAGCGTTTTTTGCATATCCCCGATGAGGACATGCCCAAGAAACTGGATGCCACCGACGCACTCGCTATCGCCTACTGTCACTACCTACAGTTAGGGATGCCGGTGTCGGAAGGCGGTGCGAAGGACTGGACGACTTACGCAAAACGCAAAGGACTGACAGATAAGAACTTAACCGGTCCGAATGCCCAACTGATGGCAGCATTGGCTACTGCCAAAAAGAAGAAGTAATCGTGCGGAAGTTAAGAAAAAATAAAAAAACTCTCCCCAAAATTTGGTAGTCTCAAAAAAAAGCAGTAATTTTGCAGCGAAAATTGGAATAAGGAATAAGGACCGCTTCGCTAAAAGACTAAAGACAAAAATGATTCGACGGATAGTAACATGTCCTTATTCTTTTAGAGAACGGAGTGAACGGTCTTTGAGTGAACGAAGAGAAACGATCTTTAATCTAAAATAAATATCTTATGGCTTACAAAATTTCAACTGACTGCATCGCATGCGGTACATGTATTGACGAGTGCCCGATGGGCGCAATCTCTGAGGGTGAACACTATTCCATCGATCCGGATATCTGCACCGAGTGCGGAACTTGCGCAGATGTATGCCCGAGTGGAGCAATCAGCCTCTAAAAAAAGGTGTATTTTTTAACGGAAAATGTGTAATTTTGAGGGACTACAGCGGTGGTCCCTCATTTTTTTGTAAAAAAATGTAATGTGGGTATTGCAAAAACCAATTATTTTTCGTACCTTTGCAGCAAATTTTTGAAAAAGACCTGCCATAAGGCTAAGAATTGATTAATTTTTCTGACCAAGATGGAGAATCTAGAACCTATTAAGGATGCTGTTAAAGATGAAAAAGAGCTGAAGCGCGAGCAACTCGAACTTCAGAAGGAGCAGCAGGCCGCCATGTTAGACGCGTTTTTCAGAATCCACGATTTTCTGGTGGAGCATGCCTCTATGCCGATCAGACGATTGTTAATGGACGAAATCAATTGGGACGACCGTCTCATTGCCATCAAAGGCGGACGTGGAGTGGGGAAGACCGACTTCCTGTTGATGCGTGCCAAGGAGATTGAAACGGAGTGGAAAGAGAAGATGGAAGCGGACGCGACCCTTAAGAAACGGGCAAACAGAGTGGGACGCGAGGTGCGACCGTGCCTGTACGTCAGCTTCAACGATTTCCATTTCACCGAGAATACACTCTTGGATCTGGCGGGTATATTCGTCAAGTTCGGCGGACAGTACCTCTTTCTGGACCAATTGTTCAAATACCCGAACTGGAGCCGCGAACTCAAACGCTGCTATAAGAAATATCCGGATTTGCATGTGGTGTTCTGTGCTACGCCGGTGATGCCGATCGATGAGGACAACAACGACCTCAAGGATATCGTCAAGACCTATAACCTGCGCGGTTTCTCGTTCCGCGAGTACCTTAACCGCCAGACCGGTCTGCGTTTCCGTTCCTATTCGTTGGAGGAGATCATTCAGCGCCACGCCTCTATCTCGCGCGAAGTGTGCGACCGCGTACACCCGCTTGATTATTTCAAGGCGTACCTCGACCACGGCTATTACCCCTCTTACCTGGAGTCCAAGTCGTTTGAGGCAGAACTGCTGAAGGTGATGAACGGTCAGTTGGAGGTGGATGTGCTGATGATCAAGCAGATTGATGTGGCATGTCTGCATAAACTGCGCAAACTGCTGTATATCCTCATGCGCGAAGCGCCGTCCGCACTCAACGTCAGCAATATATCCGAGGAGATCGGGCTCAGCCGTGCGACCACGATGAACTATATCAAGTACCTCAAGGACTCGCGTCTGATCAATCTGCTTTATCCGGAAGGAAAGAATTTCCCGATGAAACCGACCCGGGTCTATATGCACAATACGAACCTGGCACAGATGATCTTCACCCGCAAGATCGATCCGATGGACTTGTACGAGACGTATTTCTACAACACGGTTCACGGTTCGCACAAGGTGAACGCCACCGAGCGCTCGGCGATGTTCATCGTCGATAATAACTATTACTTCGACGTGCGCGAGAAACCGTCTGCACGGGACACCATCCGTCCGACCGCTGTCGGCGAACTCGAACTCGGTCGCGGCAACCAGATACCGCTTTGGCTGCTGGGCTTCCTCTATTAAACGACATCAAACAACAACAAACAATATTAAAAACTCAACAACAATGGCAAAAGAGAAAAAATTTATGACCATGGATGGTAACGCAGCTGCGGCACATGTGGCTTACATGTTCACCGAGGTAGCTGCTATCTATCCTATTACGCCGTCGTCTCCGATGGCGGAGAACGTGGACGAGTGGGCTGCCGCAGGTCGTAAGAACCTGTTCGGCGAGACCGTACTCGTGCAGGAGATGCAGTCTGAGGCCGGTGCCGCAGGTGCCGTTCACGGTTCGCTGAACGCAGGTGCGCTGACCACCACTTTCACGGCGTCGCAGGGTCTGCTCCTTATGATCCCGAACATGTACAAGATCGCCGGTGAGCTCATCCCGACCGTCTTCCATGTATCGGCTCGTACGCTGGCTTCTCACGTGCTCTGTATCTTCGGTGACCACCAAGACGTCATGGCTTGCCGTCAGACCGGTTTTGCTATGCTCGCCGAGGC
>JAFPGA010000030.1 GCA_017423085.1 Paludibacteraceae bacterium
ACTACGGTCTTGTAGCCGTCCGCCTTGCCGTCCACCATGTAATGGTACGCTGCTTCGCCGAAATAACGGCTATGCGCGTCCGCGCCGTGCATGATCAGAACGGCAGAACGGATCTCGTTGATGTAATACAGGAAGCGGCTGTTGGAGTATGCCTGCGTACCGATGACACGCCAACCGTCATTCGAGTTACCGCTGCGGGCATGGTAGCCACGCGGAGTCTTGTAGTAATCGAAGTAGTCGTGAACGAAACGAGGAGCCTGCGGAGGAACAGTGTCTAATACACCTCCTGCCATCGCATTAGGGTCGGCGATACGCTGTTGGGAGAGGTTCTCGCGATTCCTGTGACGCCACTGCTCGTCGTCGAAAGCATCGTTGTAGTCATTGCCCGACACACGCGTCATGTCGTACATCGTCGAAGCGACGGTCGCTTTGATACGCGTATCCGCTGCTGCCGCATTGAGGGCAATACCTCCCCATCCGCAGATACCAATAATACCGATGCGGTTTGCGTCCACTTCGGGCAGTTTGGAAAGGAAATCGACTGCCGCCATGAAATCTTCGGTATTGATATCCGGCG
The DNA here is from genome assembly GCA_017423085.1 of Paludibacteraceae bacterium. Taxonomy (GTDB): domain Bacteria; phylum Bacteroidota; class Bacteroidia; order Bacteroidales; family Paludibacteraceae; genus Colicola. The sequence continues at coordinate 578 of JAFPGA010000030.1, forward strand.
ACGCGGTGCGTCTCGGCTCGCCCGAACTCTCGCCTGTGAAGGACGGATCGAAAGCCAGCGTTACAAATCCGCGCTCTGCCATCTTCATCGCATATAAACCCGAACTCTGCTCTTTCGTTGCGCCAAAAGGACCGGACACCGCGATAGCGGCGTATTTGTGATTTGACATTTGAGATTTGTCATTTGCCTTCGGCGAGTAAAGGTCTCCAACCAATGTAAAGCCGTACTGGGTCTCGAAGGATACCTTCTTATGGCTTACTTTTTCACTAAGCGGGAAGACTTTGTCCCACGTATCATTTTCGCATTTACTCATTTTCTCATTTGTATTTGTGCAAGCAGCAAACATAACCGCCGCGAGCAAAAAGATGAATAGATTATTACATTTTCTCATTTTCATATTTCCATATTTAAAAATTTGCTGCAAAGGTACTACATTTGGCGGATATAGAATAACACAAATTGCTCGAATAACTACCAATTTTGCAGAAATTACAGAAAAACATCATTTTTTGGTTGCCATTTTTGCATATTTCGTGGAAAATTTGTACCTTTGCAGCCAAATTGCAGCCCTTATGAAAAAAGTCCTGAATATACGTGAGCCGAATGTGTATGCGCGGCATTTGGAGGCAGAGGTTCTACATCCGCTGATTAGTGTGGTTCATTTCGATGAATTAGCAAAGGGGGTAAGGACGAGTTTGAATAGCTACAATGTGTATGGGTTGTTTATCCAACGGGAGTTTCCGCAGGACTTGTCGTACGGCGTGCGGCCTGTGCAGGTGAGCGAGTGGTCGGTAATCGCCGTCGCACCCGGACAAATAGGCGGCAGGGAAGATGATGGCAAACCGCTCTTTCTGAACGGATGGGCGGTGTTGTGGTCGCCGGAGTTGATGAGCAAAACAGACCTCGAGGCGCACATCGCGGAGTATAATTTCTTCTCGTATTTCTTCATCGATTCGCTGCCTTTGGAGCCAAAGGAATGGGATGCGATAGAGACGCTGTTGAGCGCGCTGCGCGCAGAACTGAAAACGCACACCGACAGCGCTGCACTACGGAATATAGTAGTCAGCTATCTGCGGTTGATCTTGGATTATTGTCAGCGTGCCTATTGGCGTCAGAATGCGCGGATTACGGCGGACGAGCCGGATGTGCTGAAACGTTTTCATGCCTTGTTGGACAAGTATTATTACGAAGGCCGGCAAGCCGAGAAAGGCTTGCCGACAGTAGCGTATTGCGCCTCGGAGATGGCGTATTCAGCGGGTTATTTCGGCGATTTGGTGAAGCAAGCAACAGGCGCTTCTGCCAAGGAATTTATCCAGTCGTACATCATCCGGGTTGCAAAAAATATCCTTATGAGCGGTCGAAGTATCAGTGAAACGGCGTATATGTTAGGCTTCGATTACCCGCATCATTTCACGCGCATGTTCAAAAATAAAACCGGCATCACCCCCGGCGAGTACATGCGTAGTTAGTCTTTGCCGGAGGCATCATAGTCTTCGTTAGTCAATCACAACGGCTGTGCCGCTGATGGAAATTATAATTAACCGTCAAAATTCAAATCGTTCCAACTTCATTTGTCCGCAAGCCTCTATCTCAATTATTCCTTGTTTATTTCTTCAAAATGCTCTAAAGCCCAGCCGATGAGGGCGGAGACATGGGGCATGAGGGACTGCCCACGGGCGGTGAGACAATATTCTACGCGTGGTGGCACTTCGGGATACAAGGTGCGACTAATCAGACCTATTTGCTCCAACCGTTTGAGTGTCTGGGAGAGCATCTTCTGAGAGCAGTCCGCCATCTCCCGATGCAGTTCGTTGAACCGCAGCGTACCCTTGTCATGCAATTGGTACAACACTAAAAGCGACCATTTGTCGCCGAACTTGTCTATCACATTCCGAATCGGACAGTTCATGTATTGAGGATCTACCTCCTTATTTATTTTTCGCATATACATGTGTATTGAAATCGACTGCAAAATTACAAAAATTTCCGAAAGTAACCAAATTTCCGAGAGAAAAAATTAAAAAATAAAAATAATTTCATTTTTTTGTAGGTCCGTTTGGCCTGTATTTACACAATTCCTACTTTTTGGTAAGCAACCCACTTTCTCGTGCCTTCTTGTGGGAATGAAAAAAAAGCAGTAATTTTGCAGCGGATTTTGAAAAACAACCAACTAAATTATAAACATTATGAAGAAAATTATGATTATTGCAGCAGCTGCGCTGAGTTTGGCAGCCTGCACAAAGAAAGAAGTGAAGTTGCCGGAGATGACCGTTGGTCAGATGACGGCATACGAGTTGGACGGTTTCCGTCTGCATGTGTACAACACCAACGATGTGATGGGCGATGCGTCTTATATCGTTGAGGGCAAGGACGGACTTGTCGTTATGGAGTATCCGCTCTTCAAAGAGAATGCTGCGGAGTTTGCTGAGTACATCGCTGCGCTTCAGAAACCTGTGGTAACCGATGTGACGGACTACCATCTGGGCGGTTCGGACAAGTTGCCGTTGACGATGCCCGAGGGCATGTCCGCATTCATTGAGGGACCTGTTTATTCGGGTATGATGAGCGGTTTCGCACAGGCTTTCGGTGAGACGATGGTAGATCTGCCGACGCAGAAAGCAGCCGAAGTGCCGTTTGACGAGACGCAGGAATGGGCAGGCGTAAGTTTCCGTTTTGAGCACGGAGCCGCCAGCGATTTTCCGGGCGCAAGTATCATCATCGGCAATCAGGTGTATTACACCCACTGGACACCGGCAGAGGCGCACGTAAGCCCGTTGCAGGTGAGCTCGGCGGCTGCGGTAGAAGCAGAGTTGGCGGAAGCCAAAGAGGCACTTGCTTCCGGTTGCAAATATTTCATCGGCGGACACGGAGGTTTAGCGGAGAAGAAACAGGTTGAGTTCAAGATTGCGTATTTGGAGACCGTACAGCGTCTCTTGGCGGAGAATGCCGATGCTGAAGGATTCTTAGCTGCCCTGAATGCCGCTTATCCGGAGTTGCCGGGGGACGCAGCCGCTCTGGCTAACGCGCTCTACGCAGCAAAATAATGGACAGACAGGCGAACATAGAAAAGAGCATTGCGTATCTGGCGGCGGACGAGCAAGTCCGTTGCCGGATACCGTCTTCGCCGGGCGAGCGTCAACGGCT
>JAFPGA010000258.1 GCA_017423085.1 Paludibacteraceae bacterium
CATGAGTGCGATTATAACCTACTAATCACCTACTAATTACCTACTAATTTCATACTAATCTCGTACTATAATAAGGACAAAATGGTGAAGAATGAAGGATGACAGTGGAAAGTGGAAAGTGGAAGGTGGAAGGTGGGAAGAGTACTACTTCTTGTGGGCGACGATGAAGAGTTGGGCGGAGTTAAAGAGGTTTTGCCAGATGATGTATGCTGCGGCGCCGAGGGATGCCATCGGGTCGAGGTAGGTCTGCGCCATCCAGACACCGAGCGAGGTGTTCTTCTGTCCGAAGGCTTGTCCGGCTGTGATCGACGAGACACCCGCCATCGTCTTGGGTGCCGCGGCAGGGTTGATGAGGACATCCTGATAGTCCGTTCCTTTGCTGGCTGCGGGGAGTTTATAACCGATGAGTTTGCCGATGCCGAATTGGAGTGCACAGGCGAAGAAAGAAGCTACTAACAGGATTAGGATATTGGAGATTTGAGAGTGGATATTGGATATTGTTGTTTGCGTTACGACAGCCGTGAGGACGATGATAGAACAGACCCAGAGATAGAAAGGAATCTGTGCCAGTTTGACAGGGAGTTCGAACTGTGTTCGACCGGCTTCGCCTGAAAGACCGCTGGCGCTGAAAGACCGTTTCACTGAAAGACAGCGAGTTTCACTCGCTGAAAGATCTTTACGGCGATAGTAATAGTTATAACCAACTCGTAATGCCCAGGCGGCGAAGAATGGTCCTAACAAGAGCGGGCAGATACGACTGAGGATGAGCGTGAAGGCAGACCAGAAGGTCATGCCTTGCGCGGTATAAATAAGCGGAAAGGTAGCGGGAACGATGAGCGAGGTGGCAAAATTGGAGAGTAAGGTGAAGGTGGTGAGGTTTTGTATCGAACCGCCCAACTTACCGGCAATGATGGGTGCCGCCGTTGCCGTCGGCATGATGAAACAGAGCATCAGTCCTTGCGCCAAGACCGCATTGCCCGTCCAATAGAGTATGCCGGCATAGGTCGCAAAGCTGAAAGCTATCTGCGTTGCTAATACTACACCATGCCATTTATGTAAGCGCAGATCCAAGGGGTTGACCTTGCAGAACGTAAAGAAAAGCATTCCGAAGATAAGCCAAGGAAGTGTCGGTTTCAACGGAAGAAAATACCGATAGCCGAGCGCTCCGATGAGCATGCCGAGCCAAAGGGCGTTACTATCAAAGAATGTACGAAGTGACGATGTACAATGTACAAAGGGATTTTTCATCTTCTCATTTAGTCATTAGACCATTTGTCCACTATTTCGTCCATGATAGCGAAGACGTCGGAGACGGTTTCGGCGCGGAGAAGGGCGATGCGGGTCTGTTTGAAGTTATCGAGCCCTTTGAAGACAGGCGACGCCGCAAAATGACGACGGGAATGGACGATGCCTTTGCGTTCATCGTTTCCACACCATTGAATGGAAGCCAAGACGTGTTCCTTGAGAACAGCTACTTTTTGCTCCATCGTTTTCGGAATATCGGCATCTCGGTATCCCGGTATCCCGAGACCGGCTTTCATTTCGGCAAAGAGCCAGGGGGCACCAAAGGTGGCACGACCGATCATGATGGCGTCCACACCATATTTATCAAAACACTCGCGTGCGCGTTCGGGGGTAGTGACATCGCCGTTACCGATGATGGGTATGTGGATACGCGGGCAGTTCTTCACTTCGCCGATGAGTGTCCAATCGGCATCCCCGCGGTACATCTGAGAGCGCGTGCGTCCGTGGACAGCGAGTTCCTGAATGCCGCAGTCCTGTAGGCGTTCTGCCAGATCCACGATGAAGGGTGTTCCATCGGGCAGATAGAGGCTGTTTTCGTCCCAGCCGAGGCGGGTTTTGGCTGTCACGGGTGTGTGAACAGCGTTGACGACCGCACGCGTTATTTCGAGCATTTTGGGTACATCTTTGAGCAAACCTGCACCGGCACCTTTACCGGCTACTTTTTTGACCGGGCAACCGAAATTTATATCGATGAAATTGGGGTTTGCTGCTTCTACGATGCGTGCCGCTTCTGCCATCGATTCGGGTTCACGACCATAAATCTGGATCGCCACCGGACGCTCAGCATCATGGATGGTCAGTTTGCGTGTGGTGGAAGCGATGTCGCGAACGAGTGCGTCGGCGTTGACGAACTCGGTATAGACGCGATCGGCACCGTAGCGTTTGCATAACATGCGGAACGCAGGGTCCGTTACGTCTTCCATCGGTGCTAAATAGAGCGGACGATTCATTTGTTTAATGTAGGATAAGAGATACGGTGATGGTTCATGGCGACGAGGCGGGTGGTGAAGACACGGCGGATGTCTTCCACGTCCTTGAAGCTCAGCGGCGTCTCCGAGAACTGACCATCGGATATCTGGCTGTCTATCATCTGATTGACGGCTTTAGCGATTGCTTCTTCGGTGAATTCGTTGAGGCTACGTGAACGTGCTTCGATAGCATCTGCCATCATGAGGATAGCGCCTTCTTTGGTACTCGGCTTGGGTCCCGGATAGCGGAAGAGCGTTTCATCCACCGGTTCGTTGGGATGGGCGTTGCACCAGGTGTTGTAGAAATAGCGCGCGAGCGAAGTGCCGTGATGCGAGGTGATGAAATTGACCACCACTTCGGGCAGATGGTTGCGACGGGCGATCTTCTCTCCTTCGATCACATGCGAGATCACCACTTGTGCAGCATCACGCGGATCCATTTGGAGCAGCGGGTTCTCTCCGCCTTGCTGGTTCTCTACAAAGTAGAGCGGATCGGTCATTTTGCCGATGTCATGATAGAGTGCACCGGTACGCACGAGCAGCGCATTCGCGCCGATTGCTTTTGCCGCTTCCGCTGCCAAATTAGACACCTGCATGGAGTGTTGGAAGGTTCCCGGTGCTTTCTCCGCCAAGGCGTGCAGCAGTTCGGAGTTGATATCCGTCAGTTCGACCAGCGTGATAGAAGAGATGAAACGGAACACTTTCTCAAAGGCGTAGATCAGACCGTAGCAGCCGACCGTGAAGATGGAGCAGATAGCGAAGTAGAGGTACATCCAGGGATTGACTGCTCTAATATCGCCCATTTGTGCAAACGTGATAGCGGTATAAGCCACCGTTTGCGCCATGAGGATCCACATGGCTGTTTGTACCAGTTGTGCACGGCGTGTCATGTCGGACAACGAGGAGACAGCCACCATGCCGACCACGATCTGGATGAAGAAGAACTCCACGGGGGCAGGCACGATGATAGAGGCGATCAGGACGGTTGTAAAGTGGAGATAGAGGGCGGTTCGTGAGTC
>JAFPGA010000259.1 GCA_017423085.1 Paludibacteraceae bacterium
CCTTCGGCATTTATGATTTATGATTTCAAATTTATGATTTAGAATTTGAAACTTGAAATTTAATAATTATGGCAGACGATAAGAAGATTATTTTTTCGATGGTCGGACTGAGCAAGAATTTCGGTCCGCAGAAACAAGTATTGAAGAACATCTATCTGAGCTTCTTCTATGGTGCCAAGATAGGTATCATCGGTTTGAACGGTGCCGGTAAATCGACGCTGCTCAAGATTATCGCCGGTATTGAAAAGGAATACCAGGGCGAGGTCGTTTGGAGTCCCGGTTACAGCGTAGGCTATCTGGAGCAAGACCCGAAACTGGATCCGACAAAGACCGTGCGGGAAGTGGTACAGGAAGGTGTGCAGCCCATCATGGACATGCTCAAAGAGTATGACGATATCAACATGGCATTTGCAGAGCCCGATGCGGACTTTGATAAGTTATTGGCCCGCCAGGCTGAGCTGCAAGATAAACTGGATGCTGCCGACGCATGGAACATCGACCAGAAGTTAGACCGCGCGATGGATGCATTACGCTGTCCGCCCGATGATGCGAGTGTGACTACCCTCTCCGGAGGTGAGCGCCGTCGTGTGGCACTGTGCCGTCTGCTGCTGCAGCAACCCGATGTGCTGCTGCTCGATGAGCCGACGAACCATTTGGATGCAGAAAGCATCGATTGGTTGGAACAGCACTTGCAGCAATATGCCGGAACGGTCATCTGCATCACGCACGACCGTTATTTCCTCGATAATGTAGCCGGCTGGATATTGGAGTTGGACCGCGGTGAGGGTATTCCATGGAAAGGTAATTACTCATCCTGGTTGGAGCAGAAGACCAACCGCATGGCACAAGAAGAGAAACAAGCATCCAAGCGCCGTAAGACCCTGGAACGCGAGTTGGAGTGGATCCGGATGGCGCCCAAAGCACGTCACGCCAAGCAGAAAGCGCGTCTGGATGCGTACGACCGCATGTTGAACGAGGAACAGAAAGAGCGCGAGGAGAAACTGGAGATATTCATTCCGAACGGTCCGCGTTTGGGTAACAAGGTCATCAATGCCGAAGGCGTAGCCAAGTCGTTTGGCGACCGTCTGCTGTTCGAAGACCTCAATTTTATGTTACCACCGAACGGAATCGTGGGTGTCATTGGTCCGAACGGTGCGGGTAAGACGACTTTGTTCCGCATGATCATCGGTTCGGAGAAAGCCGACAAGGGTACATTCTCAGTTGGTGAGACGGTCAAGATCGGTTATGTAGATCAACAGCACACGGATATAGACCCGAATAAGAGTGTGTTCGAGCAGATCAGCGGCGGCACGGAGTTCATCCGTGTGGCAGGACGTGAGATCAATGCGCGTGCGTATCTGAGCCGTTTCAATTTCACCGGTGCAGACCAAGAGAAGAAATGCGGTGTGCTGTCCGGTGGTGAGCGTAACCGTCTGCACTTGGCGCTGACGCTCAAGAGCGAAGCGAATGTGCTGTTGCTCGACGAGCCGACCAACGATATCGATGTCAACACCTTGCGTGCGCTGGAAGAAGGTTTGGAGAACTTTGCCGGCTGTGCTGTCGTCATTTCGCACGACCGTTGGTTCTTGGACCGTATCTGCACCCATATCCTCGCGTATGAAGGAGACGGCAAGGTGTTCTGGTTCGAAGGCAGTTACTCGGAGTACGAGGAGAACAAGAAGATGCGACTTGGCGAAGAAGCCTGTGAGCCGAAGCGAGTTCGCTACCGCGGGTTAATGGAGAATTGAGAATTATTGCTGCGCAGGGTTAGTACATATATACGCAAACACGGTTTGTTGACCAAGGGCAAGCCGGTGCTGGTAGCAGTCAGCGGCGGCGCGGACAGTGTGGCGCTGTTGGACGTGCTGCAACGAGCGGGTTACACCTGCATTGCCGCACATTGCAATTTTCACCTGCGCGGTGAAGAGAGCGACCGCGATGAAGCGTTTGTGCGCAGCTTGTGCGAGCAGATGAACGTGCCGTTAGAGGTGACGCAATTTGACACCAACGCGCACGCGCACGCGCTCCATATAAGTATAGAAATGGCTGCCCGCGATTTGCGCTATGCCTGGTTCGATGAGATCGCCCGCGTACATGGATGTCAAGCGATCGCCGTAGCGCACCATCAGAATGACCAGGCGGAGACAGTGCTGCTCAACCTCAAACGCGGTGCCGGTATCCGCGGTTTGGCAGGGATGCGTCCGGTCAGTGCGAACCCGATGGCACCGGACAGTGTGCCTGTGGTGCGCCCGTTACTATGCACCACGCGGGACTATATTGAACATTATCTGCGAGACAAAAGGGGGCTCCGTTGGGTGACCGACAGCACCAATTCAGACCTTAGTATAGCCCGCAATGCCGTGCGCGAACAACTGCGCTCTTACTCCAAAGCGGAGATCGAGCACATGGCACAAACGGCTGAATATATGCAAGGGTATATAGATATATTGGAGCATAGAGATACTCGCGAAGCAGGTATTGTATGTTTGTATGAAGAACTTCGCGAATATAGATTTGCGGAAATAGATAAGATTTATGATGCGTTGCAAAAAGGAGAAGGCGGCAAGACATTCACTTCCAAAACGCATCAGGCAACAATAAAAAAAGGAAAATTATGCGTCACTACGGTATAATAGGATATCCGCTATTGCATTCCTTCTCTGCGAAGTATTTCAACGAGAAGTTCGAAATGGAACATATAGATGCGGAGTACTCGCTGTATCCGATGAAGGAATTAACGAAGGAACAAGTGAATGAGTTAATGCGTTCATTAGACGGGTTTAACGTGACACTGCCGCATAAGCAAGCGGTGATTCCGTTTTTGGACAAACTGGATGAAACGGCTCAGGCGATAGGTGCGGTCAATGTCGTTTATCAGCGCGTCGGCTATAACACCGATTGCTTGGGATTCATGGAGTCCATCCGTCCGCTGTTGCGTGAATATGACCGCAAAGCGCTGGTGCTGGGCACAGGCGGAGCATCTAAAGCAGCATGCTACGGTTTGCGCAAATTAGGTGTGATCCCTACCCTCGTCAGCCGCACGCCAAAAGAAGGCATGTTGGGTTACAAGAACTTGAATGAAGCGGTAATGAACGAATACACCGTCATTGTCAACTGTACGCCCTTAGGCATGTTGCCGGACGTGGACAGTTGTCCGGATATACCCTACGAGTTGATTTCGGCACGACATTTGTTGTTTGACTGTGTGTACAACCCCGAAGAGACACTGTTTCTGCAAAAGGGGAAAGCGCAGGGTGCCACTATCCGCAACGGCATCGAGATGCTGTACGGACAAGCCAAAGCAGCGTGGAAGATTTGGAGTGAAGGAGTGAAAGAATTAAAGAATTAAAGAATTAAAGAATTGGATTTATATATGAAAAAAGTATTTTTGATGCTCCTTGGAGCCATGATGGTTTGCGCAGCACAGGCGCAGATAGTAGCACAAGACGAGGCTGCAGTGGTGTATTACACCCCTAAGACATCCATTAATCTGGAGTTCACCTACACCGTAGAGACCTATGAAAGAGGCATCTATGCCCAATACGCGGAAACGATGCTCGGTATTGACGATGTGGTGAAGCAGAACAAGACCACTTATCGTTTAGGGGATGTGCGCATCGGCACATCGACTTCGGTTGACTACGAGCGTTCGCACAAGATCACAGCAGATGCCGGTTTTCCGATGTTGCTGACCATCAACGAAAAAGGGTTGCTGGTGGGTTATAACTACACACCGGACAACAAACCGGCGCCCAGACCGGCACCGCATCATCCGCATGAAGCGAAACCGGCTGATGCTCCTATGCCGCTGCCGGAAGAAGTGCTGAGTGCCACCACGCCTTTGGCTCAGGCACACGCTGCCGCCAAACAGATATTCCATATCCGTGAGACACGTATGTACCTGTTGAGCGGCGAAGTAGAGCACGCGCCGGCTGACGGTCTGTCCATGCAATTGGTGCTGGCAGAGTTGGACAAACAGGAGCAAGCATTGATTGAACTGTTTGTCGGCAAGAAAACAACCAAGCAGCTGCACAAGCGCTTCACCATAATGCCGGACAAGGAAGAAGAATTATTCTTCTTCTCGGAAGAGAACGGTTTCACAGACGGCGAGAATGTTGATGCAGATACCATTCGTGTGTCGATGGCTGCTATTCATCAGCAGTTAACCGCTCCGCAAGAGACCAACAAAAAGAAGAAAGCACCGGAGTTGAGCCAATTGGTTTATAATCTGCCGGGTAGTTGCGATGTACAAGTCAGCTACAAAGGAAATCAGCTGGCGCAACGCACGATTGCTGTAGCGCAGTTCGGTGTAGATGTACCTTTCTCCAAGGATATATTTACCGGAACTTTGCCCGTAATTGTGTTTAGCGAAAAAACAGGAAACATACAATCCATTACAAAGTAATGGAGATTTATGATTTTTGATTTCAAATTTATGATTTATGATTTTTGATTTCAAACATATAGTTGTCCTTTGTCTTTGCTCCTTGTTCCTTGTTCCTATGCACGCGCAAGAGATCAACTGCACCGTGACCATCAACTCCGACCAGATTGAGGGGTCTAACAAGCAGGTCTATGAAACGCTGAAGAGTGCGATAGAGGAATACATGAACCAGAACCGCTGGACGAACATGACCTATGCGGAGCAAGAGAAGATTGAGTGCAGCATGCTGATCGTGGTCAAAGCGGTCAACGGCGACATGTACAACTGCGAGATGACACTGCAGAGCCGCCGTCCTGTATACGGTACGACCTACACCACTCCGCTGCTGAACTTCAAAGACAATGCGTTTAACTTCACCTATCAGGAGTTCGACCGCATCGAATGGCAGCAGAACCAGTTTACAACCAATCTCACGGCCATGCTGGCATACTACTGCTATCTTATCATCGGTCATGACCAGGACAGTTTTCAGCGCTTGGGCGGCACACCGTTCTTTGAGGTGTGCGAGCAGATCGTTAACGCTTGTCAATCCGCTTCGATGGACAATATAGAGCAAAAAGGATGGCTTGCTTTTGACAGCAACAGAAACCGCTATGCGCTGATTAACAACTTATTGGACGAAGCATTCAAGAAATATCGCAATTTCTACTACGAGTATCACCGTCTGGGATTGGACGAGATGAGCGGGAATGTGACCAACGGTCGTGCCCGCATCGCAGAGGGTATTCCGGTGCTTAAAGAAGCGTATCGTGCACGCCCTGCTACCTATGTCATCAATACGTTCTTGGATGCCAAAGCAGAAGAACTGGTGGATATTTTCAAAAAAGGAACCGATAAAGAGAAAAAGACGGTCTATGACTTGCTGATAGATATTGACCCGACACGGCAAGCAACGTATGATCGTATGAACGAGTAATGTTAACCCATTTACACATACAAAACTACGCCCTGATCAGCCATCTGGATATTGATTTCGAGAACGGATTCTCGGTGATGACGGGCGAGACCGGTGCCGGTAAGAGTATCATCTTAGGTGCTCTGGCACTCGTGCTTGGTGCCCGTGCTGACAGCAAAGCCATCACAGACGGCGAGGATAAGTGCATCATCGAAGCGGAATTTGACAACTGCATCATCCGCCGCGAGTTATACGCCAACGGCAAGAGTCGTTCGTTTGTGGATGACAGCGTCGTTACCCTGCAGGAACTGAAAGTGCTGGCAACCCAACTGATTGACATCCACTCGCAGCATGCTAATTTGCTGATTGAGAACGCTGATTTTCAGTTAGAAGTGGTGGATGCAGTAGCACAGAACGAAGCGTTGCTTAACGATTACAGTGCACATTATGAGGCATATATAGCGGCAGTAGAGCAGTTACATCGCTTACAAGAACTGGCAAAAAAGAGCCAACAGGATGCCGATTATATACAATACCGTTTCTCGCTGCTGGACGAAGCCCAACTGCAAGAAGGCGAATTGGAAGAATTGGAGCAAGAACAATATCGTTTGAGTCACACTGAAGAGATCCGCGCAGCGCTGCAGACAGCCGTCGAAGCGTTAAACGGCGAGCAAGGAAGTGCTATTGAGGCATTACGAAGTTGCCGATTGGACGATGCGGCACCGGAACTGCAAGAGCGGATTGAGAGTGCACGCATTGAGTTACGCGACATTGCGCAGGAAGCCGAACATGTGATGAACCGCCTTGAGATGGATCCGCAGCGGCTCGAATGGGTGGAAGAACGAATCGGACAGTTGGAAGAACTGATGCATAAGTTCAGTGCAGCGGATATCCCGGAACTGATCGCCATGCGCGATGAACTGGCACAACAGGTCAACCGATTGGACAGTTTTGATTTTGATATCGCACAGGCACAGAAAGCCGTAGAGCAACACAAAGCAGTGTTGACCAAAACCGCGGCTGCACTGACCAAGAGCCGCCAAGCCGTGCTGCCGAAGATATGCAGCACATTAGTGAACGGCTTGACACGTCTCGGTGTGGCACATGCCAAAGTGGAGATACCGCTTCATGCAACCGAAGATTTCACACCACGAGGCTGCGATGAAGTGCAGATACTCTTTGCCGCCAACCTCAACCAGAACTTGCGTGCTGTGAGCGAAGTGGCTTCAGGCGGTGAGATCAGCCGATTGATGCTGTGTGTCAAGGCACTGATTGCTTCGACCAAAGGGCTGCCGACTATCATCTTCGATGAGATAGACACCGGTGTGAGCGGAGACATCGCCACCCAAATGGCATCTATCATGCGGGAGATGGCGGAGCACCGGCAGATTATCGCCATCACCCACTTGCCACAGATCGCTGCGCTGGGACAACACCATTATAAGGTCTATAAGGCAGATACCGACAAGCGCACCGAGACGCATATCAGCCGACTGACCAACGAAGAACGTATCACTGAAATTGCAACCATGCTGAGCGGTAAGAACCCGTCACAGGAAGCAATAGCTAACGCCAAACAATTGTTATGTTACCATTAGCGGAACGACTGCGTCCTAAGACACTGGACGAATACATAGGCCAGAAGCACTTGGTGGGACAAGGCGCTATCCTGAGGCAGATGATAGAGAGCGGCAATATCGCCAGTTTCATTCTGTGGGGTCCGCCGGGTGTGGGCAAGACAACGCTGGCGCGTATCATTGCGCACCAGTTACAGCGTCCGTTCTATACACTGAGTGCCGTCACGAGCGGTGTGAAAGAGGTGCGCGATGTGATTGACAAAGCCAAACGCAACGCCAGCCTCAACAGCGGACTGTTCGCTCCGGCAGACAGCCGTAGTCCGATCCTTTTCATCGATGAGATCCACCGCTTCAGCAAAAGTCAACAGGACAGCCTGTTAGGCGCCGTGGAAGAAGGAACAATCACCTTAGTCGGAGCAACGACCGAGAATCCGAGTTTTGAGGTCATCACCCCACTCCTCAGCCGCTGTCAGGTGTATGTATTGAAGTCGCTGGAGAAAGAAGATTTGCTGGAACTGCTCAACCGTGCCTTGACACAAGATGAGTATATCCGGTCACTGGGTTTGCAAATCAAGGACACCGAAGCTATCTTGCGATACAGCGGTGGAGATGCGCGCAAGTTGCTCAATATCATCGAATTGGTAAGCAACAGCGGTGTCAAAGTGATTGATAACGAGACTGTCACCAAGCAGCTGCAGCAAAACCCCGTAGCGTACGACAAGGACGGCGAGATGCACTATGATATCATCTCCGCCTTCATCAAATCCATTCGGGGCAGTGACCCGCAAGCCGCCATCTATTGGCTGGCACGGATGATTGAAGGGGGCGAAGACCCGAAGTTCATTGCTCGGCGATTGGTGATCTCGGCAAGTGAAGACATCGGTTTGGCGAACCCGAATGCGATGCTGCTTGCCAACACCTGTTTTGAGGTAGTGAACAAAATCGGCTGGCCGGAAGGACGGATACCGCTGGCAGAGACAACGATTTATCTGGCGACTTGCAAGAAAGACAACTCCGCCTATTTGGCAATAGATAATGCGCTGACCAAAGTGCGCGAAACAGGCAATCTGCCGGTGCCGTTACACTTACGCAACGCACCGACGAGCCTGATGAAAGACCTCGGATATTCGGACGGATACAAGTATCCGCACGATTTTCCGGGACACTGGGTGGCACAACAATACCTGCCGGACGAACTGGTCGGAACGGAGTTTTGGCATAAAGGCTAAGGGTTATAGGCTAAAGGATGGCTGGCATTTACGTTCATATTCCGTTTTGCAAGAAGCGCTGCCTGTACTGCGATTTCTTCTCCACTACCCTTTTGGCGCGACGGGAAGAATACATAGCGGCACTGCTCAAGGAAATCGAAATACGAAGAGACGAGACAGGGGAACCCTTCCGCACCATTTATATCGGCGGGGGTACACCCAGTACATTAGAAGCCAAGGACATACAGCATATACTGTACGCCATCGGGACGGATGAAGCGGAAGAGATCACTATGGAGTTGAACCCGGGCGATGCGACCGAAGCATATATGCACGCTATCCGACGTGCAGGAGTCAACCGGCTGTCCATCGGCATTCAGTCTTTTGACGACGAACTGCTAACCCTCATCGGTCGCCGTCATAATGCACAGCAAGCGATCGAAGCTGTACACATGGCGCAGCAAGCGGGATTTGACAACTTGTCCATCGATCTGATGTACGCTCTGCCGACCCAAACATGGAGCATTGGCAAGCGGACATTGAACAAGCGTTGCAGTTGGGAGTGCAACATATATCATCCTACGGGCTGATGTACGAAGAAGGCACGGCACTGACACGCCAACTGGAGCAAGGGGTGTTGAATGCGGTAGACGATGACACGGAAAATGCGATGTACGATGCATTATGCCAACGGCTGCAACAAGCTGGTTTTGTGCATTATGAGGTCAGTAATTTTGCGCTGCCGGGATACGAAGCGAAGCATAACAGCAGCTATTGGAACGGCACATCGTACACAGGCGTAGGCGCGGGCGCGCATAGTTATGTACAAGGAGTGCGAAGTTGGAACCCAGACGATTTGGATAGTTATATTCGCGGCATCAACGACGGTACATTGGTACGCGAAAGCGAGACACTGACAGACAAAGACCTGTACAATGAGCGCATCATGTTGGGTCTGAGGACCAATCGAGGCATTGTGCTTCCGTCTTCGGTCCATTCTCGATCCGATATCGAGCGATTAACGCAGGAAGGGCTACTTCGCGAAACGGCAGAAGGACGGATTGTAGCCACGCAACAGGGCTTGCATATACTGAATAGAATAATAGAAGAACTAATGATAGACTAAAAACACATCTAATATGGAGAAAAATAGTGTACAAAAAGCAGCGAGAATGGGTTGCAGAGGTATTTTGACCTTTGCTTTTTGGGGAACATTTATCGGTGGTATTGTGACCGCATTCCTCGTTATCTGGTTGATTTCCGAGGGAGCGCTTGGCTATTTACCGCCGTTGGAGGAGTTGCAGAACCCGAAGAACACCTACGCCAGTGAGGTCATATCGGCAGATATGCAGTCTTTGGGACGCTATTACCGACATGAGAACCGAATAGGTGTACAATACACCGACCTTTCGCCGGATCTGATTCATGCGCTGGTAGCCACCGAAGACGTGCGTTTCTACGAGCACACCGGTGTGGATTTCAAAGCCATGTTCCGTGCCGTGCTCAAACTCGGTCGCGCAGGTGGCGGTAGTACGCTGACACAGCAGTTGGCGAAACAGTTATGGTCACCGAGAGCGAACAATTTCTTAGAGCGCGCCATGCAGAAACCCATCGAATGGGTCATTGCCACCAAACTGGAGCGTCTCTATTCCAAAGACGAGATTTTGCTGATGTACCTCAATCAGTTTGATTTTCTGTACAATGCTGTAGGTATTCAGTCTGCATCACAAGTCTATTTCTCCACTACCCCGTCGGAGTTGAAACTGGAAGAAGCAGCGATGTTAGTCGGCATGTGTAAGAACCCGTCGCTCTATAATCCGGTTCGTCACCCCGAGCGTGCTTTGAATCGACGCAACACGGTACTCAGCCAAATGGCGAAGTACGGTTACATCGATGAAGCAACGCGTGATTCTATAGCAACTATCCCGCTGCAACTGCATTTCAGTTCTGTGGATCACAAGCAAGGTATTGCACCGTACTTCCGCGAGTTCTTGCGTCTGACACTGACTGCTACAGAGCCAAAACCAAGCGATTATTCGGAGTGGAACAAACAGCAATATGAATTGGATAAATGGCAGTGGGAGAACAATCCTTTATACGGTTTCTGCGAAAAGAACAAGAAACCGGACGGCACCAATTATGATATCTATAAAGACGGTTTGAAGATATACACTACCATTGATTCACGAATGCAGCGTTATGCAGAAGAAGCGGTGAGTGAACATATGCAAGCACAGCAGGTTGCGTTCTTCAAAGAACTCAAACACAAACGCAATGCACCTTTCTCCTGGAAGTTAACACAAGCGGAGATTAACGGCATAATGAACCGCTCTATTCGTCAAACCGACCGCTACCGCATCATGAGAAAGAACGGTGCCAGTGAAGACTCCATCATGCACGCCTTCCATACTCCCCGTGAGATGCAGATTTTCACCTATGACAAAGGCATGATTGATACCATCATGAGTCCGTACGATTCGATTAAATGGCAGAAGAGTTATCTACGCTGCGGATTCATGTCCATGGATCCGCGCACGGGCCATGTCAAAGCCTATGTGGGCGGACCGAACTTCGCACATTTCCAATACGATATGTGTACCAAAGGTCGTCGTCAAGTGGGTTCCACCGTCAAGCCGTATTTGTACACCTTGGCCATGGACGAAGGCATGTGGCCTTGCGATAAGACCGTGAATGAACCCATTACACTTCTTGATGCCAATGGTAACGAGTGGTCGCCACGCGACACACACGATAAATACAGAGGTGACACCGTTACTCTCACATGGGGATTAATGAACTCGTCCAACTGGATTTCTGCGTACTTGATGTCGCTATACACACCCGAGCAATTGGTCAAACTGATGCAATCATTCGGTATCCAAGGCAAACTGGATCCTGTCATATCACTCTGTTTGGGACCGTGTGAAGTCAGTGTGGAAGAAATGGTAGATGCGTACACCACTTTCCCCAACAAAGGTATCCGTACCGAACCGCTCTATGTTACCCGCATAGAAGATGCCAATGGTAATGTGATAGCCACCTTCACTCCACGTACGCATGAGATCATCAGTGAAACGACATCGTATAAGATGATTCATATGCTGCGTGCGGTGATGGACCACGGTACAGGTGTGCGCGTGCGCTTCAAATACGGCATCAGTGCCCCGATGGGCGGAAAGACCGGAACGACGAACAATAACTCCGACGGATGGTTCATGTGCTTCACTCCTTCACTGGTCAGCGGCACTTGGGTTGGCGGAGAAGACCGTGGCATACATTTTGATAATATGGCAGAGGGACAAGGTGCTTCGATGGCATTGCCGATCTGTGCACTCTATATGCAAAAGATTTATGCGGACTCGACCTTAGGTTATAGTCCGACCGAACAATTTGATATCCCGAAATGGTTTAATCCCAATGCAGGATGCAGATAAAATAGACCGCTCACTACGTTCGCTAAAAGAGCAAAGACCGCTC
>JAFPGA010000260.1 GCA_017423085.1 Paludibacteraceae bacterium
AACCGTCTGGCGAATGCCGGTCACTGGATGATCCAGTTCAACAAAGAGGCAGGTGAAGCCTTCAACGTAACCGACATCGTGCTTGTTGGCGATTTCCCTTCTGATATCTCCAACACTGCTGCAGAGAGCAAGGCTGTTAAGTTCATCGAGAACGGACAACTCGTTATCATCAAAAATGGTGTTAAGTACAACGCGCTGGGTGCGCAATTATAATCCCCGCGACGGTATAGGCGGCTGAAACCCGCCTGTACTGACTAACAAACTAATAAAAATACATTCTATGACAAAACACCTTCTTTTTGGATTGTTGTCGGCTGCCGTGTTCTTGGTGGGCTGCGCTCATCGCCCTGCTACGCACCCGACCGACGAACCTTTCCGCTCTGTTTATCACCATTCGCCTGTGGCGAACTGGATGAATGACCCGAATGGTATGTTCTACGACGAGGCGAACGGCGTATGGCACCTCTACTACCAGCACAATCCCTTCGGTACTACCTGGGGACCGATGCACTGGGGACATGCCACTTCAACCGACCTCCTCACATGGGAGGAACACCCCATTGTACTTTATCCGGACTCTATCGGAACGATCTTCTCCGGTTCGGCAGTCATTGACAAAAACAACACCGCCGGCTTCGGTGAGAATGCTATCGTAGCTATCTTCACTCAGTCGGAGCGCATTGGACAACACCAGTCTATCGCGTATAGCACCGACGGCGGTTATACCTTCACCAAGTACGAAAGTAACCCTGTGCTCATGGGCGACATCGCAGACTTCCGTGATCCGAAAGTGACTTGGGATGGCGATCATTGGCTCATGACGCTTGCTTGCCAGCAGGAGATCCGTTTCTATGCTTCGCCGAACCTCAAGGAGTGGACTTATCTCTCGTCTTTCGGCAAAGACCTTGGTGCTCATGGCGGCGTATGGGAATGTCCGGAGTTAATGAAGATAAATGACAAATACGTCCTCCTCGTTTCTATCAATCCCGGTGGACCATTCGGCGGTTCGGCTACCCAATATTTCATAGGCGATTGGGATGGCAAGGAGTTTAAATGTGAAAATGAACAAATGAATTGGCTCGACTATGGCAAGGATAATTACTCCACTTTCACTTTCCATAACTCCCCTGATGACCGTTTGGTAGCCATGGGATGGATGTCTAACTGGCAGTACGCAGAAGTCGTTCCTACCGTCGCTTTCCGCTCGCAGAATACTATCGCCCGCGATCTCTTCCTCTTTACGGATGACGAAGGCGAGTTTCGTCTGGGTTCTGTACCTTCTCCGGAGTCTTTGGCGCTTCGTGGCGAGGAGACCAAATACCTGCCCGATGCCGGGATCGTCGAACTGGAGCTGGACGGCAAACAGGATGCGCTCATCACTCTCTCCAACGACAAAGGGGAGAAAGTGGTCATGAACCTGGATGTGCACCGCCGCACGTTCGCCATGGATCGTACTGCTTCGGGCGATTGCTCTTTCTCCCATGATTTTGCAGCCCGCACGGTCGCGCCGCTCTTCATCAAACGCAATACCTATAAGGTTCTTCTCTTCATCGATCATTGTTCGATTGAGGCGTTTGATGCCGAAGGTGCTTGGTCGATGACCAACCTCGTCTTCCCTTCCGAACCCTACAACCATCTTGAGGTACAGGGCGGCGAAGCAAAAATCTACAATGTAAAAATCTAAATTGTTAAATGTCTAAATAAATGAACAAATGGAAAATGACAAAATGGTAAATAAATGGGCCCTTTTGCCCGTGATGCTTTGCTTCTTCACCATGGGTTTTGTGGACCTCGTGGGTATAGCATCCAACTATGTGCAGCAGGATCTTGGACTGACGCATGCGCAGGCGAAC
>JAFPGA010000261.1 GCA_017423085.1 Paludibacteraceae bacterium
GTCAGCGATTTTGATATCTACACCGCAATCGACTCCTGTCGGGATCTGCTGACAAACTTCGGAGGACATAAGTTCGCTGCCGGTCTGAGTATGCATATAGCCGACCTGCCGGAGTTCAAGCGTCGTTTTGAAGAGTATGTAGCGGCGCATATCACACCCGAACAACAAGTGCCGACTCTGGACGTAGAAGCCGAAGTGGAGTTGAGTGACATGAACTGGAAGATGTATAAGATTCTGCAGTGCCTCGAGCCCTTCGGACCGGGTAATGAACGCCCACTCTTCCTGTGTCGTCATTTGATTAATAACCGTAACACGCGTGCCGTAAGCGATGGCAAACACCTACACCTGGACTTAACCGACCGCATTGTAGCAATGGACGGCATTGCTTTCGGACAAGGAGACAAAGCAACCCACTTGCAGAATGGCAAGTCGGTAGATGTGTGTTTCTATCTGGAGGAGAATAGTTATCGCGGCCGGACGACCTTACAGATGAATGCGCAGGATATCAAGAAGAACGACTAATCAGACGTCCTGCTACGATTCGTTCTTTACCGTAGATGTCTTTGATGGTGCGAATGTCCGTATAACCCTGTTCGCGTAGGACATCCTCTGTCTCTTTTGCAAAACTTTCGTTGATTTCGAAGAAAAGCTGCGTTCCCCAACGTAGGGATGCTATCCGTCGATAGAATAGCAGCGGATCATTATCCGGCACAAAGAGTGCGGAGGCGGGTTCGTATTCCAGTACGTTTCTTCGCATACCTGATTTCTCGCGCTCGCAGATATACGGCGGGTTGGAAACGACGATGTCGTAATGGCTGTTTTCTTCGTTGAGTTCGGCACAATCGGCGAATATATCTCTGACCATGAAGTTCACTTCTACACCGTTTCGCTGAGCATTCTCTCGAGCAATTTCAATCGCCTGTGCGGAGATGTCTATACCGGTGACATCCCATTCAGGGTGTTGCTTCTTCAGCGCGATAGCGATACATCCGGAACCGGTACCGATGTCGAGTACCCGACAATCAGATACCGGGTATTGGCTATGAGATATCAGCTCGACCAGTTCTGCCGTCTCCGGTCTCGGAATCAGGGTAGCCGGACTGACTTTTAGATCCAATCCGCACCACAATGTGTGACCGAAAATGTACTGAATAGGCTCAAAATGCAATAAACGAGCGATAATCTCTTGCATATGTGGCGAAAAAGTAGTATCTTTGCACCCAAATTGAAGTTGGGTGCGGTTCAGACCCGTCTCTTCTTCCACAATCCACCAGGCTAACGCTTCCGCTTCATCAGCCGGATACGCTGCTTGAAGTTGCGATGCAATATGTTGAATAATCTGAATCACGCTGCAAAATTACAAAAAAAAAATGGAATACGCAAATTATATTGCCCAGTGTATCGAAATTGCCCTCCGAGGTGAGTATTATGTAGCCCCAAACCCGATGGTCGGTGCCGTATTGGTGTATAATGGTGAGGGACCGAAAGGTAAAGGCGAGCGGATCATAGCAGAAGGCTGGCATCAGCGTTATGGCGAAGGACATGCGGAGGTGAATTGTTTTCGTAATGCGGAAGAAGAACTCAGCCGTCACCCGTCCGCCTTCTCGTACAAAGACTGCACGCTTTTTGTTTCGTTGGAACCCTGTTCCCATTACGGAAAAACACCTCCTTGCGCCAAACTGATTATAGAAAAAGGGGTCGGGCGTGTGGTCGTAGGAATGTTAGACCCGAATCCGCTGGTTGCCGGCAAAGGAGTGGCTATGCTCCGTGAAGCAGGAATAGAAGTGGTGGTTGGTATCATGGAGTCTGCATGCCGGGAATTGAACAAGCGCTTCCTCTGTTTGCATGAGAAGCATCGTCCGTATGTCATCCTCAAGTGGGCACAGACAGCCGATGGTTTTATCGATAGGAAACGAGTCGTCAATTCACCGTCTTCAACCAGTAGCCATCTCAATGGTGCTCTGCCTATATCAACTCCTGAAACCAAGAAGATAGTACATCGAATGCGGGCGGAAAACATGGCGATTATGGTAGGAACGGGAACAGTGCTATTAGATAATCCGCGTTTGTTGAATACCCATTGGGAAGGCAGAAATCCGATTCGTGTGACACTGGACCGGCATGGTGTGATACCGTCGGATGCCCGAATTTTGTCCGATGAAAGCGAGACAATCGTCTACCGCGAGCGCACGGATTGGCCGTTCGTACTCTCGGATTTGGCGAAACGCAATATCCACTCCATTCTGGTCGAAGGCGGCACAACGCTGCTAACGCATATTCTGAATACGGGTATCTGGGATGAGATACACGTCGAAGTGGCACCCGAACTGGCTATAGGCGACGGTGTGCCGGCTCCTCAAATCGTTTTGCCACAGTCCTATGATGAAGTGGACGGGCATCGATTATATACGATAAAAAAGTAGAAAAATTTGCATATATGCAAAATTTTCCGTACCTTTGCAGCAAATTTGCGTGATATGAGAAAAATTGAGATAATCGGAGTCGCGGTGGCATGCTTGTTGTTAGGTGCATGTACCGCCCTGGAGAAGAAACAACGCGTAGGGGCGGTGGTCGAATTGAACGGACATTATTTGTACCGTTCGACTTTGGATTCCATGACGGTAGGACTGTCCAGTGAGGATAGTTTGCGTATGGTGCAGCAGTATATCAGCCAGTGGGCGAAAGATATTTTGCTGTACGAGGAGGCACAGTCGCATGCTACTTCGGAAATGGAGCAAATGGTAGAGGATTATCGTCGTACTCTTTACGCGCAAGCGTACGAAGCATACCTGATAGAGCGCCGTATGCCCAAGACCGTATCCGATACGATGGTGGTGCAGCTATACGCGCAGATGCCGGACCGCTTTCAACTTGATGAGAGCATTGTGAAAGGTATGCTGCTGGTATTGCCGTCCGATGCGCCGAATATTGCCAAACTGCGTCAGAATCTGTCTAAACAGGAGATGGATGCCATTGAGAAATATGCGTATCAGAACGCCAGCGGATATGAGCTGTTTGACTCCCAATGGATGACGACTACCGAGTTATTGGCACATATGCCGATAGAGCGTGCCGAGTTGGAGAACGCATTGCGAACCCAAAACCAAATAGAGGTGACAGACTCGCTGCAGACCTATATTCTGCAAGTAACGGAGAAGCACCTTTGTGGTGCACAAATGCCGCTGGAATACGCGCGGCCGGAGATCGAGAAAATGATTCTGAATGCCCGACAGGTGGAGTTCCTTCAGAAAGAACGCGAGCGTTTGTACAACGAAGCAATACAAGACAAGAAAGTGATTTTTTTTAACGAATAATAATCAATCCGTATGTGTATGGTGAAACGAAGTATATGGCTAGTAGCACTATTCATCAGCCTAATGGTATCGGCACAAGGTGTGATAGATGAGGTCATTTGGGTAGTAGGTGACGAGGCTATTCTGCGCAGTGAAGTAGAAGAAGAACGATTAAGATGGCAATATGAGGGGCAGCAGATAACCGGCGACCCGTATTGTGTCATTCCAGAACAATTGGCGATACAGAAACTGTTTCTGCATCAGGCTGTGCTGGATTCTGTAGAGGCGAATGAATCGACCGTGAGCCATCAGGTGGATATGCGTATCAACTACTACATCAATCAGATTGGCTCAAAAGAGAAAATGGAGGAGTATTTCCGCAAACCAACCAGTGAGATACGGGAAGAGTTGATGACGACGGTGCGCAATCAGATGATTATTCAGCAGATGCAACAGAAACTGACGGCGGACATCAAACCTACTCCGGCGGATATACGACGTTATTACAATTCACTACCGATAGATTCCATTCCGATGATGCCGGCACAAGTTGAAGTGCAGATTCTTAGTTTCGAACCGGCGGTTCCGGTAGAAGAGATAGAACGCGTCAAGCAGCGGCTTCGTGAGTTCACGGAGCGTGTGCAGAGCGGGAATGCGGATTTCAGTATGCTGGCGCGTCTTTATTCGGAAGATACAGAGAGCGCCAAGCGAGGCGGTGAACTGGGATTTGTCGGTAGAGGACAGTTGGTGACGGAGTTTGCAGATGTTGCTTTCAATCTCAGCGATCCGCGACGAGTCAGCCGTATTGTGCAAACGGAATACGGCTATCATATCATCCAATTGATAGAAAAAAAAGGCGAACGTATCAATTGCCGCCATATATTGTTGCGTCCGCGCATCAGTGCCACAGATAAAATCAATGCCATCAACCGTCTGGATAGTATTCGTCAATTGATTTTGGCAGATAGTATACAATTTGAGCAAGCTGTCATTCATTTCTCGGAAGACAAAAACACAGTGATGAACGCTGGTTTGATGATTAATCCTAATACAGGAAGCAGTCAGTTTGAATATCAAGACTTGGCTCCAGAAATAGCTAAACAGATTTACAATCTGCAGGAAGGCGAGATATCCCAACCTTTTGTAATGATGGACCAAACAAAGAACCGCGAGGTATGCGCTATTGTGCGCGTGAAGAAAAAAACGGATGTCCATCGGGCTAATTTGAATGATGATTTTCAGGCAATCAAAGCCATGCTGGAACAGAAAATGAGTGCCGAATTCCTACACAACTGGATATTGAAAAAACAACAATCCACTTATATTCACATTACACCGGGTTGGCAAGGATGCGATTTTGAGTTTCCAGGATGGATTCATTAAAAGACCGCTACGCTAAAAGACAAAAGACCGTTCACTATGTTCACTGAAAGACAAAAGACAAAAATACTCCGACCGATCCTATTCGGTCTTTTGTCCTTTGTCTTTTGTCCTTTGTCCTTCGCTCAAACGATGGTTTATCTGGAGAGAGCGGAGAACTTAACATATGATGAAGAACGAATAGCAGGTGCACAGATATTGAAAGGTGATGTGGTGTTTCGGCATGAAGAGGCGTTGATGTATTGCGATAGTGCTTACTTTTATGAAAACACCAATTCTTTAGATGCCTTTGGACATGTGCGGTTTGTGCAAGGTGATACTTTATTTGGCTTTGGCGATTTGCTCTATTATGACGGCAATACCAAACTGGCACGGTTACGGAAACATGTGCGTTTGATTCATGGTAGAGAAGATGAGAATCCTACGGTGTTGACCACAGATAGTTTGAATTACGACCGCATAGAGGAAATAGCATATTATTATACCGGTGGGGAAATAAAAGACTCGCTCAATACATTGGTCTCTGTCCGTGGTAACTATCGCCCCAAAACCAAACAAGCGGTGTTCAGCAAGGACGTGGTACTGACTAACTCGCGCTTTATGTTATCAAGTGACACCTTACTATACAACACGGATACCAAAATAGCGGATATCGTCAGTCCGACACAAATCATATATGAAGAGGAAACGGATATCATTTCCTCCCGCGGATGGTATAATACTCAAACGGAGCAATCCATGTTGTTAGATCGCTCTGTAGTGCATCATACGGATGGCAAGCAGATGACGGGAGATACAATATACTATGACAAACGTATCGGTTTTGGGGAAATTTTGGGCAACATACAAATGGTGGACTCTGCACAACGAGCTACATTATACGGCGAGTATGGTCAGATGTGGGAAGAGAACAGCCGAGGTTACGCCACAGATAGTGCACTGATGATTGACTGGTCAGACTCAGCGCATATAGCATACATACACGGCGATACACTCTTCACAGAAAAGTTACACTATACAGACAGCGCTCGTATGGATAGTACTTATCGCTTTGTACGTGCTCACTATAGCGTACGCGTATTTAGAGACGATATGCAGATGACCTGTGATTCAATGGTGTATTGGGGATCTGATTCAACTATGCATCTCTACACTCACCCCATCTGCTGGAGCGAGAATCAGCAGATATCAGCGGACAGCATGGTGGTATTCATTGTTAACGGAATGGTGGAACACGCAGTCGGATGCGGAAATGCATTGTGCGTTATGGAAGATACACTCACTTATTATAACCAAATGAGCGGAAAAGAAATGACCGTCTATTTAACCGAAGGAGAGGTAAAACTGATTGATATGAGTGGCAATGCACTCACTATCTATTACCCTAAAGAGAGTGACGGAGAATTGATAGGTTTGAATACAACAGAGAGTAGTTTCATTCGTATGTATATTGAAGATCGGGAGATTCACCATATTCGTTTCACCAAAGAAACTACCGGTGTGCTCTACCCGATGAATCAGATTCCAAGCGGAGCGGATAAATTGGCGTTGTTCTTTTGGGCTGATGAAATACGTCCTACTGACCCAAACGATGTATTTAGAAAAATTGATAAATGAACATATGAAAAAAGTATTTTTTACATTGCTGGTTGCTTGCATAGCAACATGCCTATGGGCCAAAGAAATGCCCAAAAGCGGTTTAGGTGTACAGATTGGATGGGCACAACCTATCTTACGATTGAATGATGCCGTTTTGCTGCCAAAGGATTCCTTGATGAATGTTACCAAACTGAACGGATTCAAAGTGGGTGTGGTATATGATGCCAGCTTTATCAAAGGATTTGGTAGTTCTGTAGGTCTTAACTATACTTTGGCGGGAAATAGCGGTACATGGTTGAAAACCGGTATCTTGGGAGAGTATCCTCGTTCACGCACGAGCACCTTGTATCAAGAATTGGAACTCTTTGTTGATTGGCAGTATAAATTCGAAGTAGCAAAAGAAACATACCTTATTCTCTATACAGGTCCCTCCCTGCAATGCGGATTAGATTATACCAAGAAGACGGTGCTTCAGGCGCAACTTATCACCGGTGATGTACTTACAACTAGCACCACCGATAATAAATACACCACCTCCTCTTCCGATGAATTGTTAACACGTTTAAATGTTACTTGGGGGGTAGGTGCTGGATTCCAATACAAGCAGTACTTCCTGCGTGGCGGTTATGATTTCGGACTGCTAAACCCTTACAAAGAAAAACAATTCAGTGGGTCTGACCGATATACCCGTGGACGTTTGGATCAATGGTCTATCAAAATAGGTATGTACTTGTGGTATAGATGATTCCTCGCGAAACAATAGACAAGATATACTCGGCGGCAAAGATAGAGGAGGTCGTCAGTGATTATGTGACGTTGCGCAAACGCGGCGCCAACTTAATCGGTTTATGTCCTTTCCATAACGAGAAAACGGGGTCGTTCACCGTCAGCCCGTCCAAAGGTATATACAAATGTTTTGGCTGCGGAGCAAGCGGACATGCAGTTGGTTTTATCATGGAAATAGAGCAGTGTAGCTATGTAGAGGCACTGAAACAGTTAGGAAAAAAATACCATATTGAGGTCGAAGAGCGCGAACTGACACAAGAGGAACAGCAGCGGCAAGATGACCGAGAGTCGATGTTTGTTGTCAATGATTTCGCCAATAAATGGTTTCAAGAGCAGTTATGGGATACTCCTGAAGGTCAGGCAATTGGTTTGAAATATTTCCGCGAACGCGGTTTGCGGGATGATATCATTCGTAAGTACCAATTGGGCTATTCGCCCGAGAAAGGCAATCCTTTAACAACAGCACTCAAGAAACAAGGTTTCAAAGAGCAGTTTATCACCAATAACGTGGACACTAAGATTGGTGTCGGCGTAGTAGGTAAGAGCGAAGACGGACGTTTGTATGACCGTTTTCGTGACCGCGTCATGTTCCCGATCTTTACTGTAAGCGGCAAGCCTGTTGCTTTTGCAGGACGCATCCTCAAGAAAAAAGATAATGTCGGCAAATACGTCAACTCGCCGGATTCACTTATATACTCCAAGACGAACGAACTGTATGGTCTCTTCCAAGCAAAACAAGCTATCGCCAGAACGGATATGTGCTATCTGGTGGAAGGGCAAATGGATGTAATCTCCATGCATCAATCGGGAATTGAGAATGTTGTGGCGAGCGGAGGAACGGCTCTTACAAAACCGCAGATATGGCTCATCAAGCGCTTCACCTCCAACATCACGGTGCTGTACGATGGCGATGCAGCCGGTATCCATGCGGCTTTGCGAGGAATAGATATGTTCCTGGAGGCCGGGTTCAATGTCAAAGTGGTGCTGTTACCGGACGGAGAAGACCCGGACAGCTATGCGCAAAAACACGATTCCACCGAGTTTATTCACTATATTGAGGAGCATCAAACAGATTTTATTCGTTTCAAATCAGCACTATTGAGCAAGGAAGCCGGCGATGATCCGTACAAACGTGCCGAGTTAATTAAAGATATCACTGCTTCTATTGCTATTATTCCGGACATGATTACCCGTCAGGTGTATATCAAAGATTCTGCTGAACGGCTTCACATGAGTGAGAAAGTGTTAACAACGGAGGTCCTCAATCTTCGTAAGAAAAAGGCAGAAGAATCTCATAAAGAGGAGGAGAAGAAAGCAGAAGAACAGCAAAACGTGCAGAGTACGGAACAGGTAGAACAAAGTAATCCGATAAAACTGATTAAGACTCCGACTCCTCAACGTAGTGGTCTGGATGCCAACTATTATAATCTAATGCAGCTCATCGTTCGTTATGGCGAGCAGCCGATTGATGTGAACGGGCAGCGCTATACAATAGGTGAGGTTATTATTTATACGTTGGAGGCAGATGAGGCCAAGGCTCCAAGACCTGTTTATCAAATGATGATGGATGAGTTCAAACGGCATTTCCAAGAGAACGGCTTCAAAGCGGAGAGTTTCTTTAAGTTCCATCCTGACCAGCAAATCAGCGCGTTGGCTATCGATATGATAACCGACAAGTATCAGTTTGCAAAACCTGATAACAATGTGCAATTGGGCGAATTGGTGACACGCCTGTTATTCGAGATCAAACTAACGGTTATCAATATGCAAATAGAGCAGTTGGAGGCGGGACTGAAGGAAGCGCAAGCACAGAATGATTGGGATAGGCAGATGCAATTGCTGGCTCATCAACCCAAACTGCTTCAGGCACGCAACGAAATATGCAAAGTGCTCGGTAACCGAGTTATAAATATATAGGATGCTTTTTAACGACATTGCATATGGTCCGATTCATAGTCGCCGGTTAGGCGTCAGTCTCGGTATGGAGATTATGCCGCTAGAGCATAAGCTATGTACATTTAACTGCGTCTATTGTGAATGCGGATGGAATGAACCGGTAGCACATCCGAAATTACCAACGCGTGAAGAAGTAAAAGCAGCATTGGAAGCGAAACTTTCGACGTTTGATTTTCAGCAAGCGAAATTGGATGTGATTACTTTTTCAGGGAATGGAGAACCTACGCTTCATCCCGATTTCAACGGAATAATCCGTGATACATGTGCTTTGCGGGACCGTTATTGTCCCTCTACTAAAGTAAGTGTATTGAGTAACTCGACGCAGTTAGGGAGAAAAAATATTGTGGAGGCTTTGTGGTTGTGTGACAACCGGATATTGAAACTGGATGCGGCGACCGATGAGATGATGCGACGGATTGATATGCCGGTGAATGACCAACTGACTGTGGAAACACTGATTAATTGGTTAGCGCAATTCAACGGAGATTTCACGTTGCAGACCTGTTTCTTACGTGGAGAACATGACGGCAAGATAATAGATAATACAACGCCGAAGGAACTGAACGCGTGGTATCGGACGATAGAAAGACTACGGCCAAAACAAGTTATGATATATGTCATAGACCGCAAGACACCGGAGGAACATCTGGAGAAGATTTCTCCCGATGAAATGGAGCAAATAGCCGCACCATTGAGAGAAAAAGGGGTTCCTGTTATCATATCCGCATAAGTTTTTCATTCTTCATCTTTCTATTTTTATGACGATTCTCGTTGCTCCATTGAACTGGGGACTGGGACATGCCAGTCGATGTGTACCACTGGTGCATCGTTTCCTAAGCGAGGGGCATGAGGTGATTTTAGGTGGTGATGGGGCGAGTTTAACTTTACTGCGCCGTCATTTCCCTACATTACGATACGTGTATCTGGCACCGTTGCAACTGCGTTATAGCAAGAGTAATCGTCAAGTGTGGGCAATGCTCAAAGCTCTGCCTACTATGGTGTCTTGGGCTTGCAAGGATCATGCTATGCTGCGTGCCGTCTTGCGCGAAGAGCATATTGGCAGGGTGGTGAGTGATAATCGTTTTGGGTTGTATAGCCGTGATACAGAATGTATCTATATGACACACCAACTGCATATCATGCTACCTGATGGCTGGAAATGGTTGGAACCGATAGCCGAGCGCCTACATGAATGGGTGTATGGACATTTTAACCAAGTATGGGTGCCTGATTATGAGGATATAGAGCAGAGTCTTGCCGGCGAACTAAGCCACCCGGCTAAAATGGCAAATGGTAAATGGGTTTACATTGGCCCGTTAAGTCGTTTTTCTTCTTTAACGATCCACAACACATCCACATCTTCCTACGATGTGGTAGCTGTGCTCAGTGGTTTAGAACCGCAACGAACCCTTCTGGAAACAGAGATTAAACAGCGCTATACGGGGAGAGAGGTGAGGGTGCTGATTGTGCAGGGTTTGATGAATCGTCCTAACACGCGCTTCAAACGCGGGAACATAACGATTGTGCCCTATATGGGAGATGAACAGTTGGCAAATGCTTTATGCAGCGCGAAGCATATCATCGCCCGTTCCGGCTATTCAACCGTCATGGATCTGGCGGCTTTGGGAGTATCAAAAATAGAACTTATTCCCACTCCCGGACAGCCGGAACAAGAATATTTGGCGGTTTTGCATAGCAAAAAGTAGATTTTTTGCACAAAATTACGTGCGCGCTTGCG
This sequence comes from Paludibacteraceae bacterium, assembly GCA_017423085.1. Lineage (GTDB taxonomy): Bacteria > Bacteroidota > Bacteroidia > Bacteroidales > Paludibacteraceae > Colicola. The sequence goes on from JAFPGA010000261.1 coordinate 10,753, forward strand.
TATGTAAAAAAAAAGTAGTAAATTTGCGGGCTTTTTGATAATTATACAGAAATATTAACTAATTAAAATATACCATTATGAGTAAAGTAACTGTTGTTGGCGCAGGTAACGTAGGGGCTACATGCGCAAATGTATTGGCCGTAAATGAGGTGGCTAACGAAGTATGTTTGATTGATATCAAAGAGGGTTTTGCAGAGGGTAAAGCGATGGATATCATGCAAACGGCACAACTCATGGGCTTTGACACCGTGGTAGAGGGCGTAACCAACGATTATAGCCGTACTGCCGGTTCAGATGTTGTGATTATCACTTCCGGTCTGCCGCGTAAGCCGGGTATGACGCGTGAGGAGTTGATTGGTGTGAATGCCGGTATCGTAAAGAGCGTATGTGACCAAGTGCTCAAATACAGCCCGAATGCTATTTTGGTAGTAGTATCCAACCCGATGGATACGATGGCTTACCTGACACTGCATGCGTTGAAACTGCCGCGCAACCGCGTCATCGGTATGGGTGGTGCATTGGATAGCGCTCGTTTGAAATACTTCTTGAGCCAGGCTCTTAAGTGCAATGCTAACGATGTAGATGGTTTCGTTATCGGTGGTCACGGTGATACGACGATGATTCCGTTGACGAGCTACACGACGTACAAGGGTATTAATGTAAGCGAGTTCTTGAGCGAAGAGGAGTTGGAGAACGTGGTTAAGAGCACGATGGTTGGTGGTGCTACCCTGACCGGTCTGCTTGGTACCAGTGCTTGGATGGCTCCGGGTGCTGCCGCTGCTTCAGTAGCTGAGGCTATCATCAAGGATCAGAAGAAGATGATTCCTTGCTCCGCTGCATTGGAAGGCGAGTATGGTATGAAGGATATCACCATCGGTGTTCCCTGTATCATCGGAAAGAACGGTATCGAAAAGATTTTGGAGCTGAATATCAGTGATGCAGAGCGTGCTAAACTGCATGAGAGCGAGGCTGCCGTTCGTAAGACAACAGCGATTCTCAAAGAGTTGAACGTACTCTAAAATCGTACATCGTAAATCGTCTAATCCTCAATCCCTTTATGGATCTATTTGAAAAATGCGACCATTTTGAGACACTCAAATATGTTCGCCAATTAGGAATCTATCCTTATTTCCATGAGTTGGAGAGCCGTCAGGCGCCAATCGTACAGATGGAGAACCACCGCGTTATCATGCTCGGTAGTAATAACTATCTGGGCTTTACGGAGAACGAGGAGGTTATCAAAGCCGGTCACGCTGCGCTGGACAAATACGGCACAGGTGTCAGCGGTAGTCGTTTCTTGAACGGTACGTTGGATCTGCACCTTCAACTGGAGAAAGAGATAGCGGAATTTACCGGTTACGAGGAGTGTATGACCGTATCCACGGGCTTCCAAACCAACCTCGCTATTATCTCAGCCATCTGTGGTAAGGATGATTATATCCTCAATGACCGGGAAAACCACGCATCTATCTACGATGCATGTCGTTTGAGTTATGCCAAGGTGCTGCGTTATCGTCACTCGGATATGGAGGATTTGGAGCGTCAACTCAAGTCTATTCCGGAGAATGCCGGCAAACTGATCATTACGGATGGTGTATTCTCCATGCGTGGAGACATCTGTAAACTGCCGCAAATATGTGCATTGGCAGAGAAATACGGTGCCCGCGTGATGGTGGATGACGCACACGGTTTCGGTGTGCTGGGTCCCGGTGGTCGCGGTACGGCTGCTCATTTCGGTTTGACGGACAAGGTGGATATCACGATGCTGACCTTCTCTAAATCATTGGCTTCTATCGGTGGTTGTATGCTGACTTCTCACCGTGTAGCCGACTGGTTGCGTCACGTGAGCCGTCCGTTTATCTTCTCCGCTTCTATCACACCGTGTTCGGCTGCTACAGCTCTAGAGGCTTTGCATCAACTGATTGCAGACCCAGAGCGTCCGGAGCGACTGATGCATATTGCCAAGTATTTCCAGAAACAGTTGTTGGCTGCAGGTGTGAAAATTATCGAAGCACCGACACCTATCGTGCCTATCTTCACATACAAGACACTGGATACGCTCTACTATGGCAAGAAGATGTTCGACGAGGGTGTATATGTCAATCCGGTTATCGCACCGGCATGTGTGGAAGGCGAGTGTTTGCTGCGCACCACGCTGATGGCTACACATACCGAGCCCGTCATCGACGAAGCGGTAGAGATTATCGCACGCGTACTACGTGAAGGAGCACCGGAAATGTAATAGACATCTATGAAAACTCTTGTTATATCCGGAGGTAGTTCCGGTATCGGGAAAGCAACAGCCTCGCTCTTTGCAGAGCGGGGTTGGTGTGTTTTTGAACTGAGCCGTCACGGCAAGTCGCACGACGGTGTTATTCATGTGGACTGTGATGTGTGCGACAGTGGTAGCACTCGGAATGCTATCGAACAGGTGTTGCAGCAGACTGACCGCATTGATGTCGTTATCTCGAATGCCGGTTTCGGTATCTCCGGACCTGTGGAGTTCACGGATATACAGGACGCGGAGCATCAGATGGATGTTAATTTTATGGGTGCAGTCCGCTTCACACAGGCTGTGCTGCCGCAGTTGCGCAAGCAGCGCGGTGGACGTATCATCTACACCTCGTCCGTTGCGGCAGTGCTGGCTGTTCCTTATCAGTCTTTCTACTCGGCATCCAAAGCTGCCATCAATGCCTTGGCACTGGCTTTGGCAAACGAAGTGCGCGAGTTCGGAATATATGTATCCGTCATGATGCCGGGCGATGTAAGCACCGGATTTACCGATGCGCGGCATAAGTCTTCTGTTGGTGAAGATGTGTACCGTGGAGCGAACAAAGCTGTGACTACCATGGAGAAAGATGAGCGCGGAGGCATGTCACCTATGCAGATGGCGCGTCTGTTCTACCGCATCGCCACCTGCCGCAGTCCTAAACCACAATATGTGGGCGGATTCAGTTATCGCATACTTTGTTTCCTCGACCGTATCTTACCTAAACGGCTGGTTAACTGGATTGAATATAAGGTGTACTCGTAATGAAGCATATTCGAATCATATCTCCGTCCGGTCACTTGGATCCTTCTTATATAGATGGTGCCATTACGCGCTTGCGCGCGTGGGGATATAAGGTGAGCGAGGGCGCGCACACGCGCGACGCGTGGGGACGCTTTGCAGGAACGGATAACGACCGCATCGCAGACTTGGTGGATGCACTCAATAATCCGTCGGTCGATATGATTCTTTGTGCCCGCGGCGGGTACGGTTTGCAGCGAATCATTGACCGTGTGCCGGCTATCCATAAGCCTATTATCGGATTCAGTGACATTACAGAACTGCATCAGGCTTGTGGTCTAAGCGGGCAATCTTCGCTGCACGGCATCATGTGCAAGCATATAGCCACCTTGCCGGAAGACAGTGAACCGATATTGGCGTTGCGCAAAGCATTGGCGGGTGATCCTTTGACCTATCATTTGGAGCATCATCCGCTCAATCAGTTCGGAGACGCCTGTGCGCCTATTGTGGGGGGTAACCTGTCTGTGTTGTACGGTCTGCAGGGTACATCTTGGGGACTGCAGTCTCCAGCATTCCGCCTTCAGTTTCCTATCTTGCTGATAGAGGATATAGCCGAGCGGCATTACCATATCGACCGAATGATGCGTAACCTGCGTATGAGCGGAGTATTGGCGCATCTGAGTGGTTTGATAGTGGGGCAGTTCTCCGATTGTGAGGATGACCCCTCTATGCATGGTACGGTCTATCAAACAATAAAAGAGGTAGTTGCAGACTACAACTACCCCGTTATCTTCAATGCCCCTGTCGGGCATGTGGAACGTAACCTACCCTTATGGGTACATGGTCATACGACCGTCCACTGCGGCGCGGACGGTGTCCTGATCACGAACAGCCTGTAGGTATAAGTCGCGAATCAACAAATCACTATCCCATAACTCAGAATAGTGTGCCAGGGCGTCCATATGGTCTGCCCCTCCGGACAAGTAGTCGCTGGTAGCAACATGGTAAAGGGCTTCCGGATTAACCGCTTTGCCTTCTATCTGCACGTCTGCCAGTTGACCATCCACCACTTTAACGCGCATGCCGGCCACTCCTTGTCCACCGTACTGCGCGAAGGACTGGCAAAGTGCAATAATATCGGAACCTTTGAGTGTCAAAACAACCAAACGGTTGTCAAACGGCATGAGTTCGAATACATTACCGCGGGTAATGGGACCTTTAGGCCATGCGCAACGCATACCACCCATATTAACGATAGCGATATCTACCTGCCCGTCATATACTTTCTTGGCGGCATCCAATAATGCATCACTCGCCCAGTTGAGCATCGGGCACTCGGGTGCTGCTACATACAGGTTCTCCGGTGCATAACCGATCTGTACGTTCATCTCTCGCTCCAAATCGGCGGTGACGGGGGCTAATTCTGCCAGATAAGCACTATCCTGTATCGCATCCAGCGAAGCATCAACCGGTAATGCTTCGGTTGAGGCACTAATCACTTGCTGCTGCTTTTGACATGCAGACAAAAGGACTAAACATAGAGAAAAGAGAATTATTTTTCGCATAAGGCTTTTGCTGTTTGTGCCGCAAGGCGGGCATTGTTTAATACTAATTGGATATTGGCTGCAAGGCTGTCACCGCCTGTCAGGTCTTTCACTTTGGCCAAGAGGAACGGTGTACACTGTTTACCGTGAATACCGGCGGCATCCATCTCGCGAAGAGCTTGTTCGATAGCGCCGTCAATCACCTCTTTAGGCATAGAGTACTCCTCCGGAATAGGATTAGTCACCAGCATTCCGCCCTTCAGCCCGCAAGCCATCTTGGCTTGGAACGCTGCGGCTAATTCTTCCGGTGTATCAATACGGTAATCGACCCCGAAACCGCTGTGACGAGTGTAGAATGCCGGCAATTCATCTGTGCCGAAACCAATCACAGGCACTCCTTTGGTTTCCAGATATTCCAGCGTAAGTCCTAAATCCAGAATAGACTTGGCACCCGCGCAGATCACCATAACAGGTGTCTGTGCCAGCTCTTCCAAGTCGGCGGAAATATCAAATGTTTGTTGCGCACCGCGGTGCACTCCGCCGATTCCTCCGGTAGCAAACACCTTGATACCCGCCAGTGCAGCAATGATCATGGTGGTGGTAACGGTGGTAGCGCCATCCGCTTTGCGTGCTATCAGTACCGGCAAATCACGACGCGATGCTTTTGTTACAGCCTGTCCTTTTTTACCTAAATACTCGATTTCATCGGGAGTACAACCGGCTTTTAACCGACCTCCGATGATGGCTATCGTAGCCGGAACAGCACCATTGTCTCGAATGGTTTGTTCCACGCGCAACGCCGTTTCTACGTTCTGCGGATAGGGCATGCCATGACTGATTATCGTTGACTCCAACGCAACAATCGGCTTGCCGGCCTTCAGCGCATCCTGCACCTCCGGCGAGATAGAAAGATATGAATTCATATTGGTCTTTATTCTTTATACTATAATAATATATTGGCGATGTCGGGATTGACGGCTTTTTGACTCATCAAGGTTGCGCGGGCGGCCATCAGACCGTACTGTGCCGTCTGTGGGAACTCCATACCCTTGGCATGCGCTACCACTACTCCGGCGAGGAAGGCATCTCCGGCACCGGTGGTGTTCACTATCTCGCCGGGCAGAGCAGGGAATAGCCATTCTTGCGCATCACTGCGGCAATAAACACCCTCACTGCCCAGCGTGATATACACATGTGCCACACCGATGTTCAGTAACTGTTGTGCTGCTTCGGCATAAGTGGAAGTCTCTGTTACTGCCAATGCTTCTTTGAGGTTTAGCTTAAGCGAATGGAGATACGGCAGTTTGCACTTACGCAACGCATTAACTACACGATGCGCTTTGGTGGTGCTAACTCCGTCAATGAATAGCGGAGCTGTCACGTTCTCCATTAGCCAGCGGATAGAATCTTCCGGTATATTGGTGTCAGCTACGACCAGTGCGGAGCGATTGATCTCTCCAATACGCTTGCTTAACCATTCAGGGGTGATGGTGCGAATAACATCCGTATCGGCAACAGCCGCTATCATCTCGCCTCCGTGGTTGTTGATGCACATATACACACCGGAGCGCTGTTTGGATTCTTTGTCAGACAAGTGTACATTGATGCCCTGCTGCTTGCAATAGTCGTGCAACAGACCACCTAACAAGTCTCCTCCAAACACAGTCAGCAACTGTACCTGCGCACCGAGTAGTGCCAGGTTGTGCGCGATATTGCGCGCCACACCGCCGTAACCTATCTCGATGTGTCCGGGATTGGAATCCGACGCAATGAATGCATCGGTGAGTGTGGCCGATAAATCCACATTAGCGCCTCCGATTACAGAAATGAGTGTTTCCATTTTATGTCAGTGTATTGGGTTCGTAATTACGCCATTTTGTGATGAGCGCCGTCATATCTTCGGGCCATTCGCTGTCGAAGAACATGCGCTCGCCCGTGCGCGGGTGCGTAAAACCTAATGTACGCGCATGAAGCACCTGACGCGGACAGAGCGCAAAGCAGTTCTCGATAAACTGACGGTATTTCTGCGTGCGAAGCCCCTTGAGTATCTCACAACCACCGTATTTATCATCACAAAAAAGCGGGTGCCCGATATGCTTCATGTGTACGCGTATCTGGTGCGTGCGACCGGTCTCCAGCTTGCACTCCACGAGCGTCACGTACGGGAACTGCTCCAGCACACGCCAATGCGTCACGGCTTCTTTGGCTTGCGGACACTCCTCCAAATCCCACACGCGGTAGATCGTTCGGTCCCTATTGTCCCGCGCCAACGCACCTTCCACCGTACCGCTTTGCTCTTTGAACGTACCCCACACCAACGCGTTATACGTGCGCTCGGTCGTGTGGTCGAAGAACTGCTTGGCGAGGTGCGCCTTCGCTTCCGGTGTCTTGGCGATAAGCAAGAGACCGGAGGTGTCTTTGTCTATACGATGCACCAGACCGATTTCGGGATTGTTGATATCTGAATGCTGATGGCTGAATGCAGAATGCTCAAAATGCCATGCCAGCGCATGAAGCAATGTGTGCTCGTAGTTGCCGTGTCCTGGATGAACGACCAAACCTGCCGGCTTGTTAACCACCAGCAGATCGTCGTCCTCATAGACGATGTTGAGCGGAATATTCTCAGGCGTGATGGTGAAATCGTGCGGCTCATGATCCAGCAACACTTGGATAATATCGCCGGGTTTAATGCGGTAATTGGATGCTACCGGGTTACCATTCACCCACACATTACCTGCGTCCGCAGCCGTCTGGATACGGTTACGGCTGGTATTGGTCATGTGCTCGGCAAGGTATTTGTCTATTCGTTCCTTTCCCTGCCCTTTATCCACTTCGCACCGCCAGCGCTCCCAGAGGAGATCGTCTTCGACGACATTGGTTATAGGTGATTGGTCATTAGTCATTGGTCTCTGCATTTAGAACCATTCGTCTTCGGTATCACCTGCATTACCGCCGCTAACCGCTTTGTCCGGGTTGGTGGATAGCTTGAGTGCCACCGTCTCGCCTTCAAGCAGTCTTGTTCCTGCGCTCGGTACCTGTCGATAGACATACTGCTTTTCGTCCTTCAGGTCCGGTTCATCAAACGCCACAGCACCTACTGTCAACCGATATGTGAGCAGCGTACTACGTGCTTCCTGCATCGTCATCCCCACTACATTCGGAACATATACATGTTCTGTTCCACGCCCCTTGCCGACCACTAGGCGCACTCTCGTGCCTACAGGCAGTTTGGTACCGGGCTTGACACTGACACCGTTCACTTTCACATCGAGCACCAAATCGCGGTACTCGGAGGGCTTATAGTCATACACCGTATCCACATTCAGTCCAAGACCGCGCAAAGTAGTCTCAGCTTGCCGGTAACTCATGTCCTGCAGGTTCGGCATCGGTACCTTCCGTTTGGTAGTCGCATTAATGGTTACATAAACAGCACGCCCGTGTTTGGCATGACTAAACGGTTTGGGATCCTGATCTACAATAGTACCAAACGGCACCTTATCCGTATAAGTGGAATCAATCACCACCAACTGGAGTTCTTGCGCGGCCAACAGAGGTTGCGCTTCTGCTACCACCATACCGCGCACATCGGTCACTTCCACTTCCACACCATGCTGCGTGTAACTGCGCAACCAGAAATATACACCCGCTAACAATCCTACTCCCAATAAAACGGCAAAAAGGATGTTCAAACCCCAATATTTGAGGAAAGATTTATCAAAAAAACGCTTTTTTTCCATATTTTGTAAAATTTAGTGTGCAAAATTACAATTTTTTTTGGATATATGCAAAAAAAGTAGTACTTTTGCACCGTTTTTCGCAAAAAGGCGAAGACATAACTATATTTTTTAAGCTTAAAAACATTTTTTACGTATGAAAAAGATGCTTCTTATCGTAGCTGTTGCATTTGCTGCAATGAGCTGCGGCAACAAGTGCTGCGAGGGTCAGTGCGAGGGTCAAGACAGCGTAGCTGTTGAGGCTGTTGAGGCTGAGGCTCCGGTAGAGGAGGCTGTTGAGGCTGCTGAGGCAGAGGCTCCGGTTGAGGAGGCTGCTGCAGAGGCTGAGGCTCCGGCTGCAGAGTAATCTTGTTGCTCAATTGGGTGTTAGATACACCCGAAAAAAAGAAGCGACGCATTTGCGCCGCTTTCTTTTTTGCATTTTCTTTTCCTTTCAACATTAAACATTCCACTTTCAACGAATTTAATCTTTAATTAAATTCCTTCCTGTCATCTCTTTCGGTTGTTCGATGCCTAAGATATGACAGATAGACGGAGCTACGTCTGCGAGGATGCCGTTCTCTACGCGCGCGCCCGTGTGTTCCTTACTGATATATACAAACGGAACCGGATTGAGCGAGTGTGCAGTGTTCGGTGTGCCGTCCGCATTGATGGCATTGTCACAGTTTCCGTGGTCGGCGATGATGATGATCTCGTAGTCGTTGCGCAGCGCTGTCTCCACAGTTTCGTTGACGCAGATATCAATCGCGGTGATGGCTTGTTGAATGGAGTTATACACACCCGTGTGACCAACCATGTCACCGTTCGCGTAGTTGAGGATGATGCAGTCGTACTTCTGGCTGTTGAGTGCATCGCGGAGCGCGATAGTCACTTCCGGCGCAGACATCATCGGCTGCAGGTCATAGGTCGCTACCTTCGGACTCGGAATAAGAATACGGTCTTCGTTCTCAAACTCTGCCTCACGACCACCGTTGAAGAAGAAGGTCACGTGTGCAAACTTCTCCGTCTCGGCAATACGCAGCTGTTTGAGACCCAGTTTGCTGACTACCTCACCCAAGGTGTTGGTCACGTTCTCTTTAGGGAACAGGATATGCAGACCGGTGAAACTGCTGTCGTAAGGGGTCATACAGCAATAGTGCAGCCCCTTGATGGTCTTCATGCCGTGCTCCGGCATGTCTTGCTGCGTGAGCGCAATGGTGATCTCTTTGGCACGATCGTTACGGTAGTTGAAGAAGATGACTGCATCGCCTTCTTCAATCGTAGCCAAGGGCTTACCGTCACGAACGTGTACGATCGGTTTGATGAATTCATCGGTCACCTCTGCCGCATAGCTGGCTTCCATGGCTGCGTGCATCGACTCGAACGCATCGCCCTTACCGCTTACCAGCAGGTCGTAGCCTACTTTGACGCGCTCCCAGCGTTTGTCACGGTCCATAGCGTAGAAACGCCCGCAGATAGACGCGATCTCACCGGCTGACTTGGCGCAGTGCGCTTCCAACTGGTCAATGAATCCGATACCCGAACGCGGGTCGGTGTCACGGCCGTCCATGAAGCAGTGAATGAAGGTCTTGCCCTGCAACCCGTACTTGGCTGCGATGTCGCACAGGTAGAATAAGTGCTCCAGGCTGGAGTGTACACCACCGTCCGAGGTCAAACCCATAAAGTGAATCTTCTTACCGCTCTCTTTAGCATAACTGAACACGGCTTTGATCTCCGGGTTGTCCAGAATACTGCCGTCTTTGCATGCACGGTTGATCTTCACCAGATCCTGATAAACGACCCGACCGGCACCGATATTGAGGTGTCCCACTTCGGAGTTACCCATCTGTCCGTCCGGCAGACCTACGTTCTCACCGCTGGCTTGCAGCTGCGAGTTCGGATAGGTCTCCAACAACTTGTCCCAATGGGGCGTTGAGGTGCAATGGATGGCATCGGCTGTATCCTTATGACCGATTCCCCATCCGTCCAAAATCATTAATAATGCTTTACTCATATATACGTTTTTTTAGTTGATCCATTTGTCGTTTGTCATCCGCTTCGCGCAGCGACTGACGTTTGTCGTAGGTGTGCTTACCTTGGCAGAGCGCGATCTCCATCTTGGCAAAGCCTTTCTCGTTGATGAACAGCTCCAGCGGGATGATGGTCTTGCCGGTGTCCTTGGTCGCTTTCTCCAGCTTGCGTATCTCGCGCCGCTGCAACAGCAGTTTGCGGTCCCGTTTGGCTTCATGGTTTGCATAACTGCCGAAGCGGTACTCGGCGATGTGCATCTGCTTGACGTACATCTCGCCGTGTTCTACCGCACAATAGGAATCGACGAGTGAAGCCTTGCCTTCACGGATAGACTTGATTTCGGTACCGAATAACTGGATACCGGCTATGTAGCGGTCCAAGATGATATACTCAAACTTCGCCTTTTTGTTTAAAATATGTACGTCAGATTTCAGCTTCACTGTTCTCTTCCTTAGCCTCTTTCGCTACGCCGTTCGCTTTTTCCACCAGTTTCTTGTACTTCTTCTGCCGCTGCTCCCAACGATCGCGGGCGTATTGCTGCATGTCAATGACGGTATCGTTCTCGTCAATGATCTCCAAACCGAAAATAGTCTCGATGATATCTTCCAGCGTCAGAATACCTACAAAACAGCCGTACTCGTCTATGATCTGTGCGATCTGGCTCTTCTGCTTGAGCATGGAGTCAAAGATGGTACCGAGTGTGAGGTCCTGGTCAAACGCAGGTAGCGGACGTTTGATGCCGCCAAGCGTCTTGCGGAAATGGTCCTCGGTCAACTCCTCCAACGCATCGTTACGCAGCACATAGCCGGTGATATACTCCGGTGCCTCGGGTTTGTACAACGGGATACGCGAGAAATGGTCGTACTCGTCGTTGTCGTAATACGCCCGCAGCGTCATGTTCTCCGGCGCTATCTTTGCTACCACACGCGGTGTCATCACATCGTAGGCATGAATCGAATCCAGACGCATAAGGTTGGTGAATATCTTGTTCTCATCCTCATCCACCACACCTTCTTCTTCACCCACATTGACCATCGACAGCACCTCTTCGCGGCTGACAGAGGGTTCGTCCTCATTGTCCGGAACCATACGCGAAATGAGTTCCACCAACCACACTAACGGATAGAGCACGATGATCAGCAAGCGAATCGTGCGCGCCGTGAAGCCCATCAGCTGACGCCAATAGGTCGTGCCGATGACCTTCGGGATGATTTCTCCGAAAAAGAGAATCAGGATTGTGGTGAACGCCGAAAAGAGTCCGAACCATTTGCCGTATCCTAATGCCACGACCTGCATACCGACACCGGCTGCACCAATCGTGTTGGCAATGGTGTTCAACGACAAGATAGCAGCCAAAGGACGACCTGTCTCTTCCTTGTAACTGCTCATCAGCTTGGCGGGCGCATAGCCCTCTTCCTCACGCAGATTAATATAACTGAGCGATGTGGACATCAGGACTGACTCCAACACGGAGCACAGAAAACTGACACCCATCGCGCCTAATAAAAATACGAATAATAGTACCATAATTCAAATCGGGTGCAAAGGTACTGCTTTTTTTGCATATATGCAAATAAAAAACGCCCCGAAGGACGTTTTTTATCGTTGCTGATACACTTATTGCGATATTATCGCAAATAATTCTCCCACTTGGTATTGCGCATGTCGCCTGATTTGAGGAACTCCTCATGCATAGCGAAGGCAAGCGAGAGGTTGTGTTGTGTCTGTCCGTGCTTGGCGTACTTGAGATAGTCACGCAACATCTCGCGGTACTCCGGAGCGACGCAGTTATTGATGATCTCTTCGGCACGCTGACGCGGACTCTTACCACGCAGATCGGCTACACCCTGCTCGGTCACCAGCACCTTGACGGAGTGCTCGGAGTGGTCAAGGTGGGTCACCATCGGCACGATAGACGAGATAGCACCGTTCTTCGCTGTCGAAGCGGTGGTGAAGATAGACAGATACGAGTTACGGGCAAAGTCACCCGAACCGCCGATACCGTTCATCATCTTGGTGCCGCATACATGGGTCGAGTTGACGTTGCCGTAGATATCCGCCTCCAGCGCGGTGTTGATGGCAATGATACCGAGTCGACGTGCGATCTCCGGACTGTTCGATGTCTCTTGCGGACGAAGCAGCAGTTTGTCGCGGTAGAAATCGAGGTCTGCCAACAC
>JAFPGA010000262.1 GCA_017423085.1 Paludibacteraceae bacterium
TATGCCGCGCTACGAAACGTGCCAGACCGTCGGTAGGCGGCACATAAGCCGGTTTGGCGGTCTTGTTGATAACTCTGCGGAAAAGCAACATCAGTGCCGGCATGGCTGTAAACGTGCAGATGAGCGAGCAAACGACACCTTTGGCAAGTACGACACCCATGTCGGCACCTATCTTGAGGCGCATGAAACAGAGCATAAGCAGACCTACCACGGTCGTCAATGCCGATGACAGCACAGACGGCGCAGCGCGCTTGATAGCGCGGTTAGCAGCCAACACGGCGGTCTCACGGTCCGTGTGCTCGTCCTGTTCCTGACGATAACGGTTCAGCAGCACGATACAGTAGTCAAGAGACAGCACCGCCTGTAGAATCGAGCCGATGAAATTGGTGGTAATGGACACGGACGGCAACAGCGCGTTCGTTCCCATGTTCAGCACAATCGCCAAACCTGCCGTCAGCAAAATAACTACCGGTTCGAACCAGGACTGCGCCATCACGAACAGAACCACCATAATCAGCACGGCAGCAAAAATCATCACCGAGATAGGCGGTGTCGCACCGTCCTGGCTGGTCTCGACAACGCAGTTTCCGCCGAAACGGGTACTGATCTGCTTGCCTAAGGCTTTCTGGTCAACCGACTTGGGTACGTCCAGATCAAACACCGTATAGACGCTATCCCGCGAGTAGCGGTAGGACACGCCGTGCACATCCGGATATGCATCCAACAACGTGCGGATACCCGGCACCTCGTTGGGCTGCAACCCTTCGAACATCACATGCACGTCCGTTCCGGACATCTGCGCTGCCGAACTGAACTCGGTCGTGATGATCTCCAGTCCGCTCTTCATCTGCGAGTCATCCGGCAGATACTTCGTCATGTCGGCATTGACGTTCACGCGGAACATCATGATACCGGCAGCGATAGAAAGCGCTACGGTAACGAAAAATAATATGTAGTGAAAACTACGCTTCAACTGTCAATTATCAATTAGAAATTGCCCATTTGGAGGAAAGACACCTCTTTCGGGGTCAGGAAACGCCATTTGCCGCGACCGACATTCTTCTTGGTCAAGCCGGCAAACGATACGCGGTCCAGATTAACCACCTTGTACCCTACCTTCTCAAAAATACGGCGTACGACACGGTTCTGACCGGAGTGAATCTCCAGACCGATGTGACGACGGTCTGCTTTCGGGAACTCCAATGCGTCCGGAACAATGCGCTCGTCATCCAGTACCACACCGGCACGTACAATCGCCTCGTCCACTTCGTCCAGATCGCGATCCAGCGTAACGGCGTAAATCTTCTTCTTGTTGAATTTCGGGTGCGTCAGCTTGGCAGCCAGGTCACCGTCGTTGGTCAGCAGCAGCACACCGGTCGTGTTACGGTCCAGACGACCAACCGGATAGATACGCTCTGCACACGCATTACGAACGATATCGATCACCGTGTGACGCTCTTGCGGGTCGTCCGTGGTAGTCACCGTGTTCTTCGGCTTGTTGAGCAGAATATACACCTTGCGCTCACGACGAACGGGCTGGTTGTGGAAACGGATATCATCCGTCGGCAGCACTTTGACACCCAGGTTATCTACGGTCACACCGTTCACGGTGATAACACCTGCCTGGATAAAATCATCTGCCTCTCGACGGGAACAGATACCAGCATTTGCCAGATATTTATTGAGACGAACCGGTTTGGTCATATCCTCATGTTGCTCACGGTAGGTCTGCTGTTTACGGGCGGAATAAAGCCCGTTGTTACGTTTCGGTTTGCCGCCAAAAGGACGTTCGCCTCTAACCTCTCGCCTTTCGCCGCCAAAAGGACGTTCACCTCTACCTTCTCGTCTTTCTCCATTGAAAGAACGCTCGCCGGTAAATGATCTTTCGCTATTGAAACCAAACGGTTTAGGTCTGTTCTCCCCTTCTCTGGTAAAACGGGGACGTGCAGGACGAGCCGACACCGACTCTCCTTCTCTGTGAAAACGCGGACGGGGTCTGCGCTCACCTTCATTGTTGGAATTAAACATGTTCTTAAAACTTTTCAATTTTCATTTTTTACTTTTCATTTTCCAAAGTAACTCTCGCGAGCTACGTACGTGCGTCACGCACGCGTTTAATAAACAAGGTGAAAAGGCAAAAGGTAATAAATGAACCTTTCACCCGGAGCGTCCTCCCGTTGAAGCGGGAGGAGCGGACTCCGCCTAGAAGGGTATTCTTTCCTTTTGCCTTTTAAAAACCTTTTCTTGATCAAGCTTCTGCTTGCTCGATTGCCAATTTACCACGGTAGTAGCCACAAGACGGGCAAACGGTGTGATAAATGTGAAGTGCGCCACAGTTCGGGCATGTTGCCAATGTCGGAGCCTTCACTACGTCATGAGTACGACGTTTCGCTTGGCGGGTGTGAGATTGTCTTCTTTTAGGATGTGCCATAA
>JAFPGA010000263.1 GCA_017423085.1 Paludibacteraceae bacterium
CACGGGTTCGACTCCCGTTAGCTCCACGGGGTATTAGCTCAGTTGGTAGAGCGCAACGTTCGCAATGTTGAGGTCAGGGGTTCGACTCCCCTATGCTCCACGTCGGAAGCGGCGATCAATGACTTCGTTACTCTGTAACTCGTATAATTGTCGCGCTTCCTCCTCTCCCCACAAATTAAAATTTGCGGGGACCCCAACAAGAAAAACCACATGGTAGAAATTCGAGAAATACACACGAGGCGCGAGCTGAAGAAGTTCATTCAGTTCGCCAACGATCTGTATGCGGACTGTCCGTATTACTGTCCCCCTTTGTTTTTTGACGAGATGAACTGCTTCAGCAAGGAGAAGA
Source organism: Paludibacteraceae bacterium (assembly GCA_017423085.1). Taxonomy (GTDB): domain Bacteria; phylum Bacteroidota; class Bacteroidia; order Bacteroidales; family Paludibacteraceae; genus Colicola. The sequence goes on from JAFPGA010000263.1 coordinate 350, forward strand.
ACCCTGCGTTGGAAGTATGCGAGTATCAGCTGTTCATGGCTTATCGTGACGGTAAGCCTGTCGGACGTATCGCCGGTATCATCAACCACCGAGCCAATGAGAAATGGGGATACAAGCATGTCCGTTTCGGTTGGTTCGATTTCATCGACGACATGGAGGTCAGCAAAGCGTTGCTGGACACCGTGGCAGCCTGGGGCAAAGCACGTGGCATGGACGGTCTGAACGGACCGGTCGGTTTCACGGACTTCGATCATGAGGGTCTGCTGTTGGAGGGATATAAGTATCTGCCGGCGATGGCCAGCCTGTACAACTACCCCTACTACGTAAAGCACGTAGATGCCTACGGTCTGACCAAAGAGGCGGACTGGATTGAGATTCAGGTTTATCCTCCCAAGACTTGTCCGGAGCGTCTGGACCGCATTGCGAACATCGTCAAAGAGCGTTCGCATGTGCGCGTAGACAAGATAAAGAACTCGCGCGAACTGGTCAAGAAATACGGCATTGAGTACATGGATGTCATTGACGAGGCATACCAGAAGTTGTATAATTTCCAGCCGATGACCGATGCCCAGAAGCGGTATTACATGAAGATGTATTTCCCGATGCTGAACTTCGATTTCGTGACGGTGGTGGTGAATGAGAAAGACGAGATCGTGGCAGTCGGTTTAGGTATGCCGGACATATCGGAAGCGCTGCGCAAATGCGGCGGTAAGTTATTCCCGTTAGGATGGTTCTACCTGCTCAAAGCGCTGAAAGCAAAGAAGATGGATGCATTTGATATGTTGCTGATTGCTGTCCGCCCGGACTATCAGGACAAGGGTCTGAACGCATTGTTCTTCCAAGACTGGATCCCGTACATCAACCAATACGGAATCAAGAGAATGGAAACGACGAATATATTGGAGACTAACACGAAGAACATCGCCAACTTCACGCAGTTTGACCACAAGGTACACAAGCGTCACCGCGCGTATATCAAAGCCATCTAAGCACAATGCCCACATCGCAGCGAACATATAAAGCAGCGACAGAACGGCTGAATGCATACGTGCGTGAACATGGCTTGCGGGCATCCCGAGTGCGGGATCTGGTGCTACAGCAAGTATGTCAGTTACCGCAACCGTTCACAGCGGCACAACTGGAAGAAGTATGCCAAGCGGAACGTATCTCGACAGGTACGGTGTATAATTGCCTTGACCTGTTCATTATGGCACAGATTTTGCATGCCATCAAACGGCAACGCGGAAAAGCCGTCATGGAGTATGAACTGATTGGTTCCGGTGTCGTGCGCATGGAAGTGATTTGCCGCAAATGCGGACGCGTGACCGAGATACATGACAAAGCCATAACGCGTCTGGTGCAAGAAAGAAAATATTCCAACTTCACGCCGCAGCAGTACTCGTTGTTCGTTTACGGAGAATGCAAAGTGTGCCGCCGGCTGAAAAAGAGTGAGTAAACATGGGAGCAGAAGAACAAATAGTATTATCGCCGACCGCTATCTATTGGATTATATTCATCGGTATCGCGATAGCCAGTTGGGTGGTTTCGGCAGCCTTGGAACGCAAATTCAAGAAATACTCCGAGCAGCCGCTCAAACTGACCGGTCGTGAAATAGCGGAGAAGATGCTGCGCGACAATGATATTTATGATGTAAAGGTAACGTCTATCAGTGGACAGCTGACCGACCATTATAATCCGACGACCAAGACTGTCAATTTGTCAGAAGCCGTGTACAACGGTGCAAACGTGGCAGCCGCAGCGGTTGCAGCACATGAGTGCGGACACGCCGTGCAACATCAGGAAGCGTACGCACCCCTGCAGATGCGTTCGGCATTGGTTCCGGTGGTGTCGTTTGCCGGCAAATGGGTGATGTGGATTCTGCTCATCGGCATGCTGACCATCAACGCCTTTCCGCAGTTAATGCTCATCGGCATCGGTCTGTTCGCCCTAACGACGCTGTTCTCGTTCATCACCCTTCCGGTGGAAGTGAACGCCAGCCAACGCGCGGTCAACTGGTTGCAGAGCGCCGGTATCACTGATCGCGAGACAACGAAGATGGCGAGTGACGCGCTCCACAGCGCAGCCTATACATACGTGGTAGCAGCATTAAGCTCCTTAGCCACCCTGCTCTATTACGTCATGATTTTTATGGGAGGACGCAGAAAGTAGCCCTCATAGGCGGAAGCCGCTCCTCCCGTTCCGTCGGGAGGACGCTCCGGGCCCCGTAGCTCAATTGAATAGAGTGTCAGATTCCGGTTCTGAAGGTTCTGGGTTTGAGCCCCAGCGGGGTCACATAGAAATAGCAGCCATCAAGGCTGCTATTTCTATTTATGATTTGTTATTTGTTATTTCAAAATTATGTCCACTACTATTGGATCGTGGTCGGCGTAGCGGTGCAGACTCTTGTCCTTCATCCGATACGCACCGTGCTGGTAGTACCAGTCGGCATTGATATGCCACGGACGGACACGGACGATCTGCGTAGCCATAGACGGGCTGGCAAAACAGCGGTCCAAGTACCCTGCCTCGCCTTTGTAACTGTACGAGTAGTCCGCCGAACTGCCAAGCGGCAACATATCCGCATAACCGGCACGTACGATAGCCTGAATAGGTTGCTCCTGCGTGTAGCAGTTATAGTCACCCAACAGCAACACATCTTCGTCCGTATACAATGTCATGGCTTGCGGGAGCATCGCCAACAGCGAATCCGCGTTCTGCATGCGACGGGCATTGGTGTCATATTGGTTACGCCCGGGACGTTTGGACTTGAAGTGATTAAGGCTGATGATCAGTCTCTCGCCCGTGCGTATATCCTCAAAACCGAGTGCGAACATACGCGCGTAATAATGACTGGCGGTGTCGTTGTAAGCAGACAGCGGTGTCAGACACGGACGCACGCGCAGAGAGTCGTAAACAAAACAGCCGCCTATCCGGTCCATGTTATCCATCGGCATCGTCACATAAGCATAATGTCCGCCGTGCTGGTTGAGTGCCTCCAATAACATCTGCGGCGCCTTGTCGCCCACTTGCATCTCACACAACGCGAAGATGTGTGCGTGCATGGCACGCAAACCGGCTACCAGTTTGCGGGTCTTGAGCGCTTGTTGCGCAGGGGTGGTGCGCTTGGTGGCATATCCGCCCAAATCGGCAAAATAGTTCTCTATGTTCGCACCCACGATACGCAGTTCGTTCTTCTTCGGTCTCAGCAAACGGTCTTGCGGCATATGACGAGTTGTAACGGACTTGCCGGTCAACAGCTGCCGTTCGCCTGTCACTTTCGCTTGCAGTCCGCGCACGATATCCCCCGTTCGCACGTTGTAATACTGGTTACGGCAATGCAGACAGACAGAGTTGGCGCGATTGTGCGCTACTATCTGCTCGTACATTGTGCTGTCACCGTCCGCCAAACCGAGCGCACGCTCTTCGGGACAGAAGAGACGTTCCGGTGCCAGAACAAGACTGTCGTAAAAACTGCCACACACTACCATCGGTGTGGTGATGACTACCGTCTGATTCGTATAACGCGACCAGTCGGATTGGAGCTGTTCTAACGAAACACGCTCCACCGCAAACGCGGAGAGCGTGCAAACCAACTCAAAAATTATTACTAAGGATCTATGCTTAAACATATTTAAACATATTTTGTTGCGGAGGGCGGGATCGAACCACCGACCTTCAGGTTATGAGCCTGACGAGCTACCACTGCTCTACTCCGCGATACACACCATTTTTTCAAATGGGACTGCAAAAGTACTGCTTTTTTTTGACATACGCAAA
>JAFPGA010000264.1 GCA_017423085.1 Paludibacteraceae bacterium
GACGAGCTCTTCGCTGCCGCTCAAGAGAACGCTCAGTGGCGTTACAAATCCTACCTCCGCATGCTCGGCACGCAATGGTAATAAGGAACACGCACACGCGTGTGTATAAGAAAAGCGGATTCCGTTGGAGTCCGCTTTCTTTTCGTTTATGCCTATAGTGTCTTTTCAAGCATGATCGGCTTTATTTATCTTTCCGCTGCGCGTTTCTTTTTTTACTTGCTCCGTTTCACTCCGCAAAAATTTGGGGGATAGTGCATGTTTTGGCTCCAAAAATTTGCGGGATAGTGCAAATTTATTAAAAATATTATTTAAAGTAGATTTTATTTGCACAATTCAAAAAAAAGCAGTAACTTCGGACTCCGCCACTACGTTTCCCCCGAAGTTACGTTCTTAGCCACAAGGGCACGATTATTTCGCAAAATCCTGCAAATGGCAAAATAAAATCAATTTTATTTGCACATTCGGATTTTTTGTTGTACCTTTGCAACTCAAATCGAAATAATCGTTCCGAAAGGATAAGAATTTAATACTATGACTTGGATCATGATCATTCAGCTCCTCATTGTGTTGGGAGCGTTATGGGTTGGTTCGCGTTACGGTAGCTTGGCGCTTGGCGCCATCTCCGGTATCGGTCTGGCTATCTTGGTTTTCGGCTTCGGCATGAAGCCCGGTTCACCTCCGACCGACGTTATTTACATTATCATTGCGGCAGTCACTTGCGCCGGTGTCATGCAAGCCTCCGGTGGTATGGACTGGCTTATTCAACTGGCAGAGAAACTGCTGCGTAAGCACCCGGGCAGTATCACGTTCCTTGCGCCGCTGGCTACGTTCTTCCTGACCGTGCTGGTCGGAACGGGTCACGTCGTTTATACGCTCATGCCTATTATCTGCGATATTGCGCTGAAGAAAGGTATTCGTCCGGAGCGTCCGTGCGGTGTAGCCTCTATCGCATCGCAGGTGGGTATCACCTGTTCGCCGATTGCAGCCGCGGTGGTGGCCTTCGTGTCGATATCCAATGCCAACGGTTTTGATATCACCATCCCGCAAGTGCTGATGATCACCATTCCGGCATGTATCTGCGGTCTGATGGCAGCGGCGGCTGCATCCTACAAACGCGGTCTCGACCTTGACAAGGATCCGGTTTTTCAAGCGAAGATAGCCGACCCCGAGCAGCGTGCGTATATCTACGGCAACACCGCTACAACGCTGGACAGGGAGATCCCGCAGAGTGCGAAAAACAGCGTATTCATCTTCTTGGGCGCACTGGCGATTATCGTCATGTTCGCTATCTTCCCGCAACTGCTTCCGAGCTTTGAAGTAGTGAAAGCGATTAAAGGTGCCGGAGATATAACACTGATCAGCGGTGTGACCATTACTGCCGGAGAACTGGCAAAAGCCGGAGTGGTGGCAGAGAACTTCACGGAAATGGGAATGGTGACCCTGAAGATGAACCTCGTCATTCAGATTATCATGATTACCGCCGCTGCGCTGATGATCATCTTCTGCAAGGCGAGCCCGAAGAAAGCCGTTGCCGGTCCGGTTTGGCAATCGGGTATGGTCGCTGTCGTGGCAATCTACGGTATCGCGTGGATGGCAGACACCTATTTCGGCAATTATATGCCGCAGATACAGGATATGTTGGACAATATTGTGACGCAGTATCCCTGGGCGATTGCGCTGGTCTTCTTTGCTGTGTCGGTACTGATCAACTCGCAAGGTGCGGTGGTTGTAGCCATGTTGCCTCTGGCTTACAAACTCGGTATTCCGGGCGTGGTACTGCTTGGTGTGTTGCCGTCGGTTTACGGCTATTTCTTCATCCCGAACTATCCTTCGGATATCGCGACCGTTAACTTCGACCGCTCGGGTACGACGGTTATCGGCAAGTACCTCTTGAACCACTCGTTCATGATGCCGGGACTTATTTGCGTGACCGTCTCGACCCTCGTGGCGTATCTGTTAACTTTATTAATATTCTAAATTATGAATCCGAATAATAAATTTGTCATCACGATCAATCGTGAATTAGGTAGCGGCGGTCGCACAGTAGGTCGCAAGTTAGCCGAGAAATTAGGTGTCGAGTACTTCGACAAAGCCGTCATCAATGCGCTGCAGGAGCGGTATAATCTGTCCGTGGAGCAGATTGAGCACCTCAAAGGTCAGGAAACAGGTTGGTGGGCGGAGTTCAAACGCAAGATGACCTTCTCCGAGTCGGAGTACGAACTCAACCAAACGAACATCGAGACCGAGGATGTGTTCCGTGCCGAGACACAGGTGCTCAAGGCGCTTGCCAAAGAGAACTCGTGCGTTATTGCCGGCCGTACGGCGTGCTATGTCTTCCGGGAGCACCCGAACCACTTGAGTATCTTCATTCAGTCTTCGATGCCTTGCCGCATGGCGCGTGTGGCGCGCGAACAGAACATGTCTAAAGAGGAAGCACGCATGACCATCGAGAAGGTCGATAAGATGCGCGAGAACTACGTCCAGGAATTCACCGGTACGTCCCGATACGAC
>JAFPGA010000265.1 GCA_017423085.1 Paludibacteraceae bacterium
GCAGCGATGTACGGCAGAGCAGGTCGTACGCCGAACCTTCTCCCAAACGGAGTATACCCATAAACAGGTGCTCCGGCTCCACGGATTTGTTCAGCAACCGCTCTGCTTCCTCTTGTGCAAAGAGAATGATCTTATTCAAATTCAGTGTTACTATCATATTCAAACCTTCAAACTAATTATAAAAGTGCCATGCTAAACCAGCTCGGAATACATCGCGATTGCTCGGATAGCCCGGCATGGTCAAATATCCTGTGTTGTTCTTAAAGAACCAATAACTGACGTGTTGGTATTGCGCAAAGAAGCGCAAGCGGATGGATCGTACATAGAAATTCGCATATACGTTCATCCAAGGGTAGTTGCCTACCGTCTCTGTCTGTTGCGTGGCATAGATGCCGGTGGACGGACAGAGGATGGGCGCATGGTATTTGGTGAAATAGCGTAAGTCCACACCGATCTGTGCGTCCAGCGCCTTGAACCATGTGCCGTGGTAATACAGTCGGTGCTGCAGGATCACCAGGGGTACCGGTAGCACACTGTCGTTGGTGGAGTGTTGTATCACCGCGCGGTTCTCTAAATTGACCCACGGCGTGGTAATGTTCACTTCCGCGTCCCCGGTGATGATCTGTACACTGCTTCCGTACTGACGGGGACACCAGTCGGTGGCAGAGAAATAAATAGGGTGTGTCTGGTTCTCAAAACTGAAATCCAGTCGCATCTTCACCCATTGGGTCGGGTAGGCGAGAGTTGCACCGCCCAAGAACCGGTATGTAAAACCGAAATTGTTCTCCCACTGGATATGGTTAGACCGGTAGTGCTGTAAGTACCAACTCGGTTTCTCGCTTTTTGCGTAAGCGCGCGCAGCAATGATCATCGGGTACTTGCCCGCCATGAACTTGGTTTCCAGCCGTCCGTTCACGTCAAACTCACCGATCTTGTAACCCACTACGCACACTTGGCCTTCTACATTGTAATGTACATGTGTGCCGCTGTGCTTGTGAATAGCACCTCCGACGAACGTGTTGTTCGTCCACTTGTAGTCATAGATGCTGTCGTATGGTACACTGTCATTCAGGAACCGCTGGCACTCGTTCATGGCAAATGCCGTGATACCAAATTTCAGTTTGGTGTTGTACGCCTCGCAGAACGTCACTGCCACCGTGTTGCGGATGGTCAGCACGTCCGTCGAGTCCTTCGTCTTGGAGTTGTTGTAATACGTGGTGTCGTAGAAATTCTGATTAGCCGTCTTTTCGATATACCGCCTGTTGGAGTTGTTGGTCTCGAAAATATGACTGAACGTCATCAGCGGGATATACTCCACTTTGATGGTGTCGTGCTTCACCCGTCTTCCGTCTTCTATCACATCAATTGAATCGTGATACTCCCGCTCGGTGGTAATGGCGTACTGATTGTGCAGATACCCGCTCAGGTATCGGTATCCGGTCATCGCGTTCAGTCTCACCGGCATATCTTCCGGACTCAGACTACTGGTCAACTGACTGA
>JAFPGA010000266.1 GCA_017423085.1 Paludibacteraceae bacterium
ACTTTGCGACCTCGCGCTCACCGTCAGCACCTTTACGTCTGCTGTTCATCGAACACCGCCCTCACTTCACCGACAACAGGACATCCCTCGCAGCCGACCAACACGGAATCGCAATGCGAACATATGCGCCGGATCAGTTTGTCCTTTGTCTGCTCCCATATCTTCACCCATGCTTGCAACGCCTTATCCTTGCGGTCAACATCGGCGGTCAGCCGTTCAATCGCGTCTGCGGCATCAATCATCGTGTCATACATAGAGCAGGACGGCTGCTTGTCATAAAACGGACAAGCATCTCCGCAATCGTTATCACCGTCCGCGCAATACCGCAACGCATCAATCAGTTCGTTATACATCGGATTCACCGTCCTTTCTTTCGCCGTCTGCGATAATCTTCTTCATCGCGCCCTTTGGCATCTCAATCTTTCCAAGCGAATAGGTGTTGCCATGTTCCGTTTCTCCGTCCTTTCTTTCTCCGTCCGCGCAGAACCAATCTGGTGGTGGATATCCCATGCCGTTATCGCAATCGATAGTTACCTCTCCATCCAACCAAACCTTTTCGCCTTTGTTATGCTTGCACTCCCGACATTTCACCACAGGCACAGCGTCCACGGTCGGCATAGCGTCAAGCGTCAGCTTCGCTTCGACGAAAACGGAAAACTCTCTCGACAGTCCGTCATACATCTCCCAATTATCCATAGCGACTGCATCATCCATCAGTTCTTTCAGCGCATCTTGCCGCTGTTTCATTTCTGCCGCATAGGCATCAGCATCAATGTATCTGCTCATCGTGTTCACCTCTCATTTGCCCCACGGCAATCCGAAATCGGAACGCTTGATCTTGCATTTCGGTTCGCCGTCTTTCCAAAACACAATCCCCTCGATGTAATGCTCTTCAAGGTACTTGCGGATTCCCTCAAACGTGCGCGGAACATCTATCACTCGCGCACCGTGCATCTCTACGATGTCATCGGATAAGCCGTATGGATTCCCTTGAAAGTGATACCCAATCGCCTCATACGTTCCGTTTTTGAAATCCATAGGATAGTTCCGAAACGCTTGAACGAACCACTTGTCAGCAGGATTGCTCGGATCAATCTTGACCCAATGTGGATGATGCCCGGTAATAGGATCGGGATCGCAGCACGGAATTGCTCCTTCAGGCGGTTTCTTTCCTTTCTTCGCGTCATACCGCTTGTAGAACATACCGTCGAAATATGCACAGCATGAGCCGTCAATCTTCTCCGTTGCAACGCCTTCGCCGCGCAACACCCATTCCATTCCTTCGTGTACGTTCGGCGTAATTCCTACAACCTTGTGGTTCTCAAACTGTCTTTCAAATAGTGTCGGAATCTTTTTCATTTGTCTTCTCCTTTCATCTTCGCCCCGCAGTTCGGGCAGTAGTGGCTATACGCGTGGTCATGTGAACCGCCTTCTTTTATCAACGCCATTTCTCCGCAAACGGAACAGCGAACGGTAATTTCAAGTCCTTCCCATTCGGATACCCACTCCCCATGCACCACAGCGTCCACGGTCGGTTGTTTGTTTACAATCTCGATATCATCTTTCATCGCATCTTTCGCTTGCGCTTCGTACCAATCGTCTTCGTCCCACTTGCTCCACATCTTTTTGAGATATTCCATCAGCGCATCCGCATCAATCAATCGCATCGGTTTGCTCCTTTCTTAACGCATCAAACAGCGTTATCGGTCTGTGGCAGTATTTGTAATCTCGGCATTGTTCGCAAATGTCGCGTATCAGCGTGGGCAGTTTGCAACGGTCAGCCGTTACCTTGTCCCAGTTCGCTCCGTGCGTTTGCCTTGCCTTGTCAATCATCTCGTCAATCAGCATCTCGCGCAGTTCTCCATGCGGATTGATAGGTCTGATTGCCTGCACCGCCGCAACTGCTGCGTCACCATGATGGTGCAGCACCGCATTCATAGCGTCACTCTTGCGTATCAGTTCCATGTTCTACCTCCTTTTGAATTCTTTTCACTCCATCGATATATCCTGCCCAGTACCGCATTTCCCAGTCCTCGCAGTCCTGCAACCGCCGCTCTGCGAATTCAAGTATGTTTCTGATCAGATCGTTCATTTGTCCGCCTCCTCATTGAGATTCACGATGATGTCTTTGATATCGTCCATGCGAACGGTTCTGTTCGCGTAGCCGGAGTTCTTCTTCGCAGGTCTGCGCATTTCGCGCATCGCCCACACATCAAGAGCCGATTCCCAATTTACCATTGGTGTCTTGCCAATCTTCCATCCGTTAGCGTCATAGTAGGAGATGAACAGCCACGGATCTACACGGTCATATCCCTTTTCCTCACACCTTGCCTTTACTTCCTCAAATGTGGGAGGGAGGAAA
>JAFPGA010000267.1 GCA_017423085.1 Paludibacteraceae bacterium
CCAGCCAGAGCGTTCTGTCATACCCGCCGGTTATCGCTTGTACCGCAAGAATGTTTCTCGCGTCATAAATAAGTGAGGATTGCGTGATTGCAAACCTCACTTCACCGACAGGCCGCAGGGACAAGAGACACCGCATAAACGATGTGTTCACGGTGTCCATCGCAGGGATACAGATCAGCGTTTTCATTCCGTTTTCCTCCTTATTTCGCGGAATGGAGATTTCTCTCCGTTAATTATTCGACAACGCCCGCAACGAGGCAGAACGCCTTGTCCGCGATTGCGCCGAGACCGACATACTGACGGCCGACGAACTTGACGAGGTCCTTTTCAGCAAGGGACAGATCGTCACGCTTGATGGTGATTTCCTCACCGTTCGGGAAGTTCGCCTGTGCGCCCACGCCGAAGTCACCAACGATCATGTAGACCGCCGTGCTGGTCGTGGAGGCAACCGGCAGCGTGTTGTCGAAGTACACCGGCAGACCCTCAAACGGATCGACCGCGTAGCCGTTGGCGTACTGCGCCGCCTTGAACTTTGCCCACGAACCCTTGTTCATAACGATGACAGGATTCGCCGCATCGTCGGACAGTTCGCCCAGAGCGGACGCGACCGTGCCGATAGCAGGGTTCGCAGAGATCTTGCCGACGGAAACCGCGTTCGTCGCGATCGTGGTCGTGAGGGACGTGATCTTCGCAAGCAGTTCTGCCTGTGCTTTCTTCGCGATCTGGTAGGTCAGTTCGTCGACGATGTAGTCGAGGAACTCTTCACCGGACAGATCCAGCGCCTCGTCGCTGACGCTGATCCACTTCTTGATGGACGCGGGGGTGAGGGACACAGCACCCAGTTCGAGGGTCTCCTCGGTCACCGCAGAGGTGGACTCGGTGTGAACCGTCGCGGCGGTTGCGGACTTCTCATAGCCGACTTTCAGGATGCCGCGGACATAGGTCTTCTTGACGAGGGCCATGATGCCCAACTTCGACCATGCGGTCGAGATACGGTCTGCAACGTAGGTTGCGACAGGAACAGAACCGGACGCGAGTTCGGTCAGGAGAGCGCGGCACTCCTTGTCATCGCCGGTCTTGATGTAGTTTGCATAAGCAACGTTGTATTCGTGGCTTGCACGGATTTCTTCCATACCCATTGTTTTCTTCTCCTCAATGAAATCTTTGATTTTTTCGCCGTCTCCGTCTGCGATCTTTTCGCGGACTTCGGCTTTCTCTTTCTCGATTGCTGCGCGGCGTTCCAACTCTGCGTTGATATTCCGCACTTCTTCTTCAAGCGCGTTAAGGTCTGCGCCCTCGGCCTCAACCTCGGTCGCGATCTGCGCTCTGCGTTCCATCAGTTCTTCGATGGTCTTATTCTCCATAAGACACCTCCGTCATGTTCTTGATTCGCTCGATCTGCACCTTTCTCTCGTCACGCTTGCGGAACTCCTCCGCGACTTCTGCGATAACTCCCTCGCAGTAGTTACGCGCCGCGATACTGGTTTGATCGTTAGCGGGAATGGAAACTGCACTCACATCGTACAGTTTGCCGATTTTAAGAATCGTTCGCGTGATACGAACGTTATCTCCCTCTTCGATGACTTCCTGTTTGTCTTCATCGACCGTGAAGCCAAACGACATTTTGTTGGTATAACCACCCTTGATTTCTTCGTACAACTGCCGTCCAAGTTCAGTGCCGCCCAAAAGCGCCGTAACATGGAGACCGTTATCATCCACACGAAGCGTCAGCGTTCCGTTGCTGTTCCGTGCAAACACACGCCCCTCATGGTTGTATTGCATGACCACATCGGTCATGTCCGTCTCCGCAAACGCGTTGCGGTCAACGATTTCGCGGACCTCATAGTTTCCGTCTCTCCACAGAACATAGGGAGAGTCAAACGTTGTCGCATAACCCTCGACAACCATTTCGTCCGTGGGGTTCAGCGCGTTGAAATCTCTGTACTGCCGCCCCTCGTTCAGTTTCTGCTCAATTCCTTTCATAAACTTTCACCTCATGTATTTGTCTCGATATTCGGATCTATACATCGAATTACTTTGAAACCATTGACTGATGCCCGCAAAATGCACAATAGCGGGGTTGTCAGTTGTGCCGGTGCATTGACTTTCGTTGTACCGCCTCGGCAGC
>JAFPGA010000031.1 GCA_017423085.1 Paludibacteraceae bacterium
CCGGAAGGATAACTCGTTTTTGCGGTTTTGCTTTTCTCATTGTAGTAATAATTTTTTGTTGGTTGTCGATTTCTTCAGCGCCTAACCCGTAGGCCCTTACTCAACCCTCAACCCATTGTTTCGTCCCAAATATGGAACATTTAGTTAATAAAAGGAATTTTACTAGTTTGCTTCGTTTCTTACAGCAGCCTGCTGCGGTCTTACAATGTAATGGTCCTACAGCGTCAGCGGTCTTACAGCGAAGCGGTCAAGCGTCAGCTTACTTCTTAGCTTTCGGACGCTTAGCTCCGTATTTGGAGCGGCGTTGCAGACGGTTTGCTACACCAGCGGTATCCAATGTACCACGAACGATGTGATAACGAACACCCGGCAGGTCTTTTACACGACCGCCACGTACCATTACGATACTGTGCTCTTGCAAGTTGTGTCCCTCTCCCGGGATGTAAGCATTGACTTCCTTGGTGTTGGTGAGGCGCACACGTGCAACCTTACGCATCGCGGAGTTAGGTTTCTTCGGGGTCGTTGTGTAAACACGTACACAAACGCCACGACGCTGCGGACAGCTGTCAAGAGCCGGGCTCTTCGACTTGTCCACCAGTTCTGCTCTTCCTTTTCTAACTAATTGTTGAATTGTAGGCATTTTGTTGTTTTAATTTGATTTGTTTAACTATAAATATTCCATGCTTTTATAATATACGTACGCACCCATAAGGTCACGTTCGCGCGAAAAAGCTTGCAAAATTACTACTTTTTTTTGAATTGACCAAATATTTTCTAAAGAAAATGCAAAAAAAGTTTATTTTTCTTCATTTTGTGCATTATACTTGACAAAAACCATAGAAATTAAGTCTTCCTATTCAGGTATATCAGAAAAATAAGCACACCTTTTTCTCTAAGCAAATAACACTAAAATGTATATAATACTAAAGTATTATATAGTATATGTATAAAAATTGATCTGTGTTGTCATTTTTCGTGTCTCATCCTTTGGTGATCCTTGGGTGATCATGTGGTGATCTCTTGGTCCAATACCAACGAGAGGGCTACTGGCGGGTGGCGAGAGGGTGGTAAAAGGGCTGCGAGAGGAGGGAGGATGATGAAATCGGAATGAAAGAAACAATACACTCCGTCCCGTACAGAAATACATTCTGTACGTATAGCGACCAACCTTCTCAACACCAGCAGCGGCAATATAGCGCCCATCGTTGGAGGGGACATACAAGAAAACTCATGGTAAAATTCGTAGGAATGAACTTACCATTATTATCGCTCAAAGAGACGCAGTAACTTCATCTTCTTTTGTCCCGCTTCACCACTGTACGGGTGTTCGCGTAGCGGGAGATTGAACAGCGTGCGTCCGCGCAGGACGGTCTGCGGGTGCGTGAACTCGCGGAAACCCCATTCGCCGTGGTAAGCGCCCATACCGGAGTGACCCGTACCGTTGAACGGCACACCCTTCACCATCATGTGAATACATACCTCGTTGATACATCCGCCGCCGAACTGCTGCGTCTGCATGACACGGTTCGCCCAGCGGATGTTCTTCGTGAACAGGTACATCGCCAGCGGGTGCTCGCGGTCGGCTATCGTTTCCATGAGTGCATCGATCTCCGCGTCTTTGAACGGTACGACAGGCAGCAAAGGGCAGAACAGCTCGTGCTGCACGATAGGCTCGTTGATACCCACCGGATAGATGATCGTCGGGGCATACTGACGTGTCTTCTTGTCCCCCACGCCGCCGAAGAGAATACGCTCGCGGTGCGCGTCTGCCAGCTTGGCGCACTTGTCGTACGCCGCGTCGGTAATCAGTTTGGGGTACTCGGGACTGAGGGGCGCTTTTCCATCCCGATCACTGACCGCACCGATCTGGGCGATGAAGGCTGCCTGGAGTTCTTTCAAGAACGCATCTGCTACTTCTTCTGCAACTGCTATCTGGTTGATATTGATACAGATCTGTCCGGCGTTGAGGAGTTTAAAGAACGCAATCTTACGTGCCGCATCCTTGAGGTCCGCATCGGCCCGTACCACGCACCAGTTACCCGTCTCACCGCCTAATTCAAGTGCTACCGGCGTGAGGTTCTTTGCCGCCTCAGCCAGCACATGTTTGCCCACCGAAGGCGAACCGGTATAGAATATCTTATCGAACCGCTGCGCGAGACACATGTCCGCTACGTCATGTCCGCCGTCAATGAGGGTGATGTACTCGGGCGGGAAGACTTCCGCGAAGAACTTCTTGAGCGCTGCCGTCGAAGCAGCCGACTTGGAACTGGACTTGACGACCACGGTGTTACCTCCGCACATCGCCGCAGCGACCACTCCGATGGTCAACAGGATCGGGAAATTGAACGGACTGATGACCAGTGATACGCCGTAAGGCATCTTATACACCTTGGTGACCAGACTCGGGAAACACATGAGTCCGCTCCAGTGACACTCGGGACGCGCCCAACGACGCAGCCCGCTGATCATCTCGTTGATCTCCACGATGATAGGGCCCACGTCACACAGATACGCTTCCACTTCGCTGCGCCCCAAGTCTTGAGACAAGGCGTCTATAAACTCCTGTTGATGCGCGATAACGGCTGCTTTCAGTTTCTTGAGCTGTTTGATACGCCATTTGACCGGCAGCGTTTGACCGGTACGGAAGAAACGGCGCTGTTCCTCTACGATATGACGGATGATCTGTTCTTCATTGGTCGCCGGTAACTCATAATTGGTGACCTGCTCCAGCACGGCTTTGATGTCGTCGTTGCTGAGCGTGACGGGTGCTGAGTAATTGATGGAGTCTGCTGCGATCATCGGAATGAGCGTCTCATGGTCGCACGCCCGGACGGGTGACTTTATTTGGTCCATGCCCACTTCGTGCATCAGGTCGCGAACGGCTTGCAGAAAATCACTGACTCCGCAGTACTGCGCCAAGGCGTTGTAGCGTGTACTACATGCCTCTTTCTGAAACTCCAGCACCGGCATCAGCATCAGCGAGATAGCCTGTCCGTGCGACAAGTGGTACTTGGCACCTATGCTGTGGGCGAACGCGTGCACGTAACCCGCTAATTGGGTATTGATGGCATTCCCGCCGTACATAGCCGCCCGGCACATCGCCAGACGCGCTTCGTTATTCTCCGGTTCGCGCATCACGATAGGCAGGTACTGCAGAATAAGACGCACCCCCTCCATGGACAGGCGCATGTCCTCTTCACTCACCTCTACATCGCTGACGGCACCCTCGATACAATGACTGAGTGCGTCCATGCCGCAAGCCGCCGTGACGCTCTTGGGCGCATGCATAGTCAGCTCGCTGTCATGCACCACATGCGTCACATTGAGTCCGATGAGCACGGTGGAACTCTTGGTGCCCTGCTCGTTGCTCACCACAGCTCCTACCGTCAGTTCGGCACCGGTGCCGGCAGTGGAAGGCACCATGATAATCGGCAGGGTCTCACCGGGAACAGGCAGGAACTTAAGCAACAGTGCCTTGACCGGCAGATGAGGCATTTGGACACTGGCAGCAATCATCTTACAGCTGTCCATGACCGAACCGCCGCCCAACGCAATGATGCACTCCGCTTGACATGCCAAGGCTTGCTGACGCCCCGCCTCGATGATGGCGATCGTCGGCTCGGAATGGATATCATCAAAGACCGTGCAGCCTATGTGGGCAGCTTGAAGGGACTCTACGACTGCTTGGTCGTAGCCTAAGCCGCTGAGCGTCCTATCCGTCACCAGCAGCACCTGTTTATATCCGCTCTGCGCACATATCTGACCAATCTGTGCGCGTGCTCCCAACCCGTCCGTCACCTGCGGTTCAGGCAGCGGTATCGTGTGTATCACCTTACCCGGAAGACGGTGTATCTGTTTTCTGAAATGATATGTATCCATAAGACTGTTTTCTTTCAAATCGACTGCAAAGGTACAAAAAAAAATACATATAACCAAAAAAAACGCGCTTTTTGCATCCTATTTTTTTAAAATCTTGCATATGTCAAAAAAAAGCAGTAATTTTGCAGCCGCAAAATACAGCGAAAAGATTATACAAACGAACATACAAGCAAAAACGAAATCAGAATGTCATTACAATGTGGAATAGTGGGGTTGCCCAACGTAGGCAAGAGTACCCTCTTCAACTGTCTGAGCAACGCCAAGGCACAGAGTGCGAACTTCCCGTTCTGCACCATTGAGCCGAATGTGGGAGTGATCACCGTGCCGGATGAGCGACTCATCAAACTCGGCGAGATCTGCAAACCGGAACGCGGAGTGATTCCGACGACCGTAGAGATAGTGGACATAGCCGGACTAGTCAAAGGTGCCAGCAAAGGTGAAGGCTTGGGAAATAAGTTCCTTGCCAACATCCGCGAGACCGATGCCATCATTCATGTGCTCCGTTGTTTCGACGACGAGAACGTAGTGCATGTGGACGGAAGCGTCAACCCTGTTCGCGACAAAGAGATTATCGATGCCGAGCTGCAGTTGAAGGATCTGGAGACAGTGGAAAGTCGCATTCAGAAATGCGAGAAAGCCGCCAAAGCCGGTGGAGACAAGAATGCCAAGTTGCAATTAGAGGTACTGGTTAAATACCGCGAGGCACTGTCGCAAGGCAAGAACGCCCGCACGGTGGAACTGGATAACAAAGATCAGGAAGCCGCAGCACGAGACTTGTTCCTGCTGACCAACAAACCCGTTATGTACGTGTGCAACGTGGATGAGTCCGCTGCCGTGACCGGAAATGCCTATGTAGAGCAGGTCAAAGAGGCTGTCAAAGACGAAGACGCACAAGTGCTGGTGCTGGCTGCTAAGATCGAAAGCGAGATAGCTGAACTGGAGACCTACGAAGAGCGGCAGATGTTCCTCGAAGAGATCGGACTGCAGGAGAGCGGTGTTAACCGACTGATCAAAGCTGCTTATGCTCTACTCAACCTCCGTACGTTCTTAACCGCCGGTAGCGACGAAGTACGCGCATGGACGTTCAAAGCAGGGGCTAAAGCACCTCAATGTGCCGGTGTGATACACACGGATTTCGAGCGCGGTTTCATTCGTGCAGAAGTGATCAAATACGCCGATTTCATCGAGTTAGGCGGCGAGGCGGCGTGCCGTGCTGCCGGTAAGTTATCGACTGAAGGAAAAGACTACCTCGTCCAAGACGGCGATATCATGCATTTCCTGTTTAACGTATAAGTCACATGGAGATAATTGATCAATTATTAGCCTATGGCTGGTGGGTAGGTGCCATTCTGATTGTAGTCGGTTTTGTGGCATTAGTCAAAGGAGCAGACTGGCTCGTAGATGGTGCATCGGCTATCGCTAAACGCTTCGGTATCAGCGATCTGATTATTGGATTAACCGTTGTTGCGTTCGGTACGTCCATGCCGGAGTTTGTGGTGAACATGGTGTCCGTGGCTGAAGGATCTACTGAGTTGGCACTCACCAACATCCTAGGTTCGAACATCATCAACACCTTCGTCATCCTCGGTCTCACCGCACTGGTTTATCCTATCTTGTCACAGAAACGCAGTCGCGATTTTGATATCCCAATGTCCATTATCGCCGGTGTACTGGTGCTCAGTTTTGTAGCAATCCAGTTGCCATTCGGAGAAACAGGGCGAGGTGTAGGACGAGTTGGTGGCGTAGTGCTGCTGCTCATGTTCTGCTATTTCCTGTATAACACCTTCCGCCACGCCAAAGATCACCCAGAAGAAGTAGAAGCGGAAGAAGGGACTAAGGAGATTCCGGTACGTCGCGCTGTTGCGCTGATGCTCGGTGGTTTTGTAGGATTGGTAGTAGGCGGAGAACTGATCGTCAAGAGTGCTGTGGATATCGCGTCCAAAATGGGCGTGAGCGAAGCGATCATCGGTCTGACCATTGTAGCGCTTGGCACATCGCTTCCGGAACTGGCAACCTCAGTAATCGCTGCGTTCAAGAAAAACAGCGACATCGCGCTGGGTAACGTCATCGGCAGTAATATCTTCAACGTCTTCTTTGTGCTCGCCACCAGTGCAACCATTCGTCCACTACCCGCATACGACGGTATCGAACTGGATGCACTCATGGCTGCATTAGGTAGTATCATTGTTTGGCTGGCAGTCAAAACCAACCGCGAACGCAAAGTCAAGCGCTGGGCAGGAGCCTTACTACTGCTCATCTATGCAGGTTATTTGACCTATCGGTTGATGTCAATATAAAAAGGATTATAGGTGAGCGTTAAAGAGTCTGCGCTCTTTGTCGAACAACCAACCCCATTTATTAAAATAGCGACACATGTTTTGGATATGAATCCGGAGCATGTGTTTATTTTTATAGGATTCGCGCGCATGTGCGTGGACGATAGTCCACTCGGGGTAATAGAGCGTCAAAAAATTCCGATGAATCCGGCGAGTCAGGTCTATATCCTCCGGATACATAAAGAACCGCTCGTCAAACAGTCCGGCATCAACGGCAGCCGTGGTACGCAGCAACATGAAACAGCCGCTTAGGTACGGTGCATTAACAGGGCGTGACAAATCCAAATCACGCAATTCGTAGCGTTTGTTACGACGCACCATGAGCCATGAGGGAAGAAAACGGCGCCCGAACACATCAAGCGGAGTCGGTAATCGCTTGGCAAGAAATTGTTGCGTACCGTCCGGATGAAGCACTCGCGGCATCAGTTGTCCCACCTCCGGATGCAGCAGCATCCAGTCGTGCATCGCATCTATATCCTCTGCCTTAACGCGAATGTCGCTATTCATCACGAGGTGCAATTCGGTCTTATGGTACGCACTCTCGCGCAGTGCAATATTATGCGCCCGTCCGTACCCAAGGTTCTCCGGCATCGCCATGTAACGAAGTTTTTTCGAGGGAACCGGGGCTTTCTGCATGTCCACATGCTCTTTCAGCCACTCTTTCTCGCTGTTATCTAACAAGTATATCTTCCGCAGACATTTCGCACGCAACAGTTCCTCCACAAGAGGCAACACCTCTTGCTCCCACTTCGGATGATATAGCACGATAGAAATATTGAGCATACGTTATGCTTTGCGTATAAATTGCCGTACCTTACGAATCTGTTTGCAAGCCACCGTCAGATACCCTGCTCCCACATGATTCTTTTTGAGCACAATATAGTCCTCTTGCGTTTTAGACAAACGTGCCTTGGTGTTCTTGTTGCTTGCCCCGCCGATTTTCATGGACACAATTACCTCCGGTATATAATGCGTTTTATATCCGGCACTGAAGATACGCAGCATCATGTCATAGTCTGCAGAAATGCGGAACCACTCATCGTATTCGCCCACTTGGTCATACACTTTTTTGCGCACATATACCGTCGGGTGTGGCGGCATCCAACCGTACTTAAGACTGTGCGGGTTGAAGGCATTACTCTCCCAATGACGCACCACACGATTTCCCTGACAATACTGCAGATCACCATACACCACGTCTGCCCCGGTGGAGGCAAATGCGGCTGCAATATGTTCGATGGAATCGGGTGCAAACAGCACGTCGTCGGAGTGCAAGAACCCGATCACATCGCCTGTTGCCATTCGGATACCTTTGTTTAACGCATTGTAAATGCCCTCGTCTTTTTCCGATATCCACCGCACGGAAGCATGCTGCTTGGCGTAGGTTTCAATCATACTTTTCGTTCCGTCCGTAGAGGCGCCATCCACGATGATATGCTCTATGTCCGAATAGGTCTGACCCTGCACGCTTGCCAATGCTCGCTGTAGCGTTTTGGCACTGTTGTACGTAATAGTTATAATGGATATTTTCATGTTCGTTTATTTCATCAATTGGCGATACACATCCTTCGTTTGCTCATAGGTCTTGTCCCAGGAAAAACGCTTGGCATTCTCCATTCCGGCAATTATCAGTTCTTGTGTCGAACGTGACTGCAATTGTTTCACGATATCGGTCATCTCGGCGGCCATTCGTTGCGGTGTATCGTGCTTTACCATCCATCCTTGCTCGCCAATGACCTCCGGTATAGACGATGCGTTTTGCGCGATTACCGGACATCCGGCTTTCTGTGCTTCCAGTATCGGCAAGCCGAATCCTTCGTAGTCCGAAGGATAAAGCAGACAAAGCGCTTCGTTATACATCGTATTCAGTTGTTCCCGTGTCACACCGGATGCCGTTACTAATGGCAGACCTGTCCGGCGTGCTACTTCCTGCGCCACATCGTAGCGTTTGTAGTCCACTGCTGTATTACCCACATATAGCAAGTATCCGCGCTTTTCTACCGATGGAATCGGATAAAACTCATCACTCACGCCGTTGTATATCACATGCAGTCGTTCTTCCTGTAGTCGGGGATAGAAACGTAGCACATCCCGCTTGGTATTCTCACTGATACAGATTACGACTTCACTATACCGCAGCGCCCGCGCTTCTTCCCAGAGATGGACTGCCTTCGGCAACCCTTTTCGGTAATAATGATACGTCAAGTCGTGTACAGTAGTCACATTGCACACCCCCTCTTGCGGCAACACACGGAAATACGAAGAGTGAAATACCGAGGGCGTTTCTGCCGTATAATCCGGAATACGGTAACGCTCCATCTGCCTGTACGGCATCGTCTGCCGATAATCCAACTCCTTCAGAGTCAGGTCCTTATCAGCCCGTGCACGCTGCAGCAGTTCGTTCCACACGACCGAGATCCCGCCGAAGCGTTGCAGCGAAAAAATAATATTGTCAGCTATTACGTTCACTTGCAATTCTGTTCTCTTAATACATCCAAATACTGCTGCCCCCAGCGTTTATCGGGCTCTATATAATTGCCTTCTCCCCACTCGTTCCATGACTTGAGCATAACGAGTTGATTCTGTTTTTTATCTACAATCTGCCGGATCGCTTGCAC
>JAFPGA010000032.1 GCA_017423085.1 Paludibacteraceae bacterium
AATGGGTTTGATGCCGTGCTCCATGAGCGTGAGGGCGGCAAACAGACCAGCCGGGCCGGCTCCGATAATGACAGCTTGCCGTTGGGCGTGATGCACGTCTTGGAAAACAGGCGGCTCGTAGAGCGGGATAGGGGCATCTTTGGCAATGGGCTTGCCGTCCTCGTCCGTCAATACAGTAAGATGCACTTTCAGCTCTCGCTGCCGTGCATCTACTGATCGTTTCACGATGCGCCATTGCTGCTCAGCAGCGTACGCCTCGCGGGGGCTTAATATAAGGCTTTCAGTATTCAGCATTCAGAAGTCAGATTTGTTTCTGATGGCTGACAGCTGATGGCTGACGGCTCATTTCCCAATCTTATTCAGTACCGCCTCGAGACCGAGTTCTTTCACTTTCTCGGTGATCTTGGCTTCCAGTTCTTCGCACAGATCGGGGTTGTCAGCCAGCACTTCTTTCACCTTGTCGCGTCCCTGACCGAGCTTGGTGTCACCGTAGGAGAAGAACGAACCGGATTTCTTGATGACCTCGGTAGCGACTGCGAAGTCGAGTATCTCGCCGATGCGGGAGATGCCTTGGTTGAACATGAGGTCGAACTCGGCTTTCTTGAACGGAGGTGCTACTTTGTTCTTCACCACCTTGACGCGCACCTGGTTACCCTTGATCTGGTCGCCGTCTTTGATCTGTCCGGTGCGACGGATATCAAGGCGCACGGAAGCGTAGAACTTAAGGGCGTTACCGCCGGTGGTTGTCTCGGGGCTGCCGAACATGACACCTATCTTCTCACGCAGCTGGTTGATGAAGATGACGGTGGTACCGGTTTTGTTGACCGAAGCGGTCATCTTACGCAGTGCTTGCGACATCAGACGTGCCTGCAGACCAACTTTGTTATCACCCATATCACCGGTGATCTCGGCTTTGGGCGTCAGTGCGGCTACGGAGTCGATGACGATCAGGTCAACGGCTGCCGAACGAATGAGCTCGTCTGCGATAGCGAGTGCTTGCTCGCCGCTGTCCGGCTGGGCAATGAGCAGCTCGGCGATGTTCACACCCAGTTTCTCGGCGTAGAAACGGTCAAACGCGTGCTCGGCATCAATGATAGCGGCGATGCCGCCTTGTTTCTGCACCTCTGCCATGGCGTGGATAGCGAGGGTGGTCTTACCGGACGACTCCGGACCGTAGATCTCGATGATACGTCCTTTGGGGTAACCACCTACGCCCAGGGCGTAGTTCAGACCCAGACTACCGGTCGGGATAACGGGCACATTCTCAATGTTCTCGTCACCCAGTTTCATAATGGCACCTTTGCCATATTCTTTATCAATCTTTGCCATCGCGGCCTGCAGTGCTTTGAGCTTGTCTGCATTCGGTGCTTGTTTCTCTGCCATAAAGCTATTTACGATTTATTATTATCAATTTTGCACTGCAAAATTACTGCTTTTTTTTGATATGTGCAAATAAAATCGAATAATTGCGTATAGAAAATGCATTTTTTCTGCATTTGCTGTCCCTGATACAGAATCTTGTCCTGTGGCTAGATAACAGAAAAAGTGCCCCGAAGAGCACTTTTTCCTTTCAAACTCCGCCTACGGCGTTAGCCCTTATTTTACCTCTTGACCGGTGACGGTATAGATCTTCTCTCCGCGGAGGATATAGATGACACCGTTGATGAGTAGTTTATGCGGCTGTTCGCCCTCTGTCTGCAGATCGTACAGTCCTTGCTGTTTCGGTACGGCAATATATGAAGCCGTGTAGGTCGCATTGGCTACAGCCGGTACGATCGTCGGTGTCCATCCTGCGAACGTATAGGTATATTGCGCATCATCCGGGCGGGTCGGCGTAGCTCCGCTATAAACCGGCATGGTTCCTTCCAATACCGATATGTTCTCCAGCAACGTACCATTCCAGTTCTCGAAACGGATTGTGTAGTACACCGGTACGACAGGCGTATCATCGCTGATCGCTCCGATGGTAATCTGCTTCGTC
>JAFPGA010000033.1 GCA_017423085.1 Paludibacteraceae bacterium
AGATTTGGATTCAGCGCAGCGACATTGAGGAGATCGAAGACGGTGTGTTCTTATGGCAAGACCTGGTCGGATACACGGTTTTGGACGAGACCGAGGACGGCGAGTTGATCAAAGTCGGCGTGATTGCCACGGTGGATGAGAGCACAATCAACACCCTGGCAACATTAGAAGACGGACGGATGATGCCGTTGCACGAAGATTTTATCACCGATATAGACATGGAAGCACATGAACTACATGTGCGTTTGCCTTTCGAACTATGAGCAAGAAACTGACGACAGCCGAGATGGGGCGCATGAATGTGGATCAATACCGCCAAGCGGACAAACTGCCGCTGGTCGTGGTGTTGGACAATGTGCGCAGCCAGCATAACGTAGGTGCCGTGTTCCGCACCGCAGACGCGATGCGTATTGAGCGCGTGGTGCTCTGCGGCATTTGTTGTTGTCCGCCCAACCAAGAGATACACAAGACAGCGTTGGGCGCGGAAGATAGCGTCGAGTGGCAGTACTACCCTGAGACCATCGATGCCGTGCGGGCACTCCAAGATGAAGGATACACCGTCTATGCCGTCGAACAGGCACATGACTCGGTGACGTTGGAAGAAATCGCTGAGAATGTACAAAGGGACGATGTACGATGTACAAAGGATTTCAAAATTGCGGTTGTACTCGGACACGAAGTGTTCGGTGTACAGCAAGAAGTAATAGATCAGTGCAGCCAATGCATAGAGATACCCCAATACGGAACGAAGCACTCCATGAACGTCAGTGTGACGGCGGGCATTGTGATGTACCGCTTAGCCTCCTCTCTCCGGCTCGCGACAAAGAAGTAGCGAAAGCGGCGATTCAGGCAGGTGCGGACGCGGTGTACATCGGTGCGCCGGCTTTCGGTGCGCGGCAAGCAGCGGGTAACAGCATAGAGGATCTGGCGGAAGTGGTGAACTATGCGCACACGTATGGGGTACAGGTGCTCGTGACACTCAACACGCTGCTGCACGACGACGAATACGCGCAGGCGGTCGCGCTCGCACACGCGCTATATAAAATAGGTGTCGATGCGCTCATCATTCAAGACCTGCACTTACTCGATTTTGACTTACCCCCTATTCGTTTGCACGCTTCCACGCAGTGCGACAACCGCACGCCGGAGCATGTAGCTCACCTGCGCGACTTGGGGTTCAAGCGCGTGGTGCTGGCGCGCGAACTGAGCATTGACGAGATACGCGCTATCCATCAAGCCGTGCCGGATATCGAATTGGAAGCGTTTGTACACGGTGCGCTGTGCGTATCCTATTCGGGACGCTGCTACATCAGCGAAGTGCTGGCGAACCGCAGTGCCAACCGAGGTGCGTGCAGTCAGTTCTGCCGTATGGCGTATGACCTGCTCGATGCCGATAAGAACGAAGTGCTCGACGAACAGGGCAAGCCGATTCATCAGCGCTACCTGCTTTCGCTGCAAGACCTTGACCGCAGTGCCTACCTGCAAGAACTGATTGATGCCGGTGTGACGACGTTCAAGATCGAAGGTCGCCTCAAAGATGCAGACTACGTGACCAATGTCACCGCGTATTATCGGGAGAAAATAGACCAAATATCCAATATCCAATATCCAATATCCAATGGGGCAATGTACAAACGCTCGTTTGTACCAGACCCGTCCAAGACCTTTCACCGCGGAGCAACGGATTATTTCCTGCACGGACGCACACGCCCGATGGCGAACTGGGACACGCCTAAATCAACCGGCGAATATATCGGAGAAGTGCTCGAAGCGCGCGGTAACACGCTGCGCGTACGCCTTAAAGAAGGTGTAACACTGCACAACGGCGACGGACTTATCATGGCGAAAGGCGAAGGGGCTAATGGCGAAGGTAGCGGTTTCTCCGTGAACGGCGTAGAAGGGAACCTCATCAAGATCAACAAGTCTGTCTCGGTATCCCGGTATACCGGTATCCCCTTATACCGCAACTTAGATGTAGAGTTCACCAAGAACCTGCACAGCGAACGGCGAATACCGGTGGATATCCTCTTCCGCGAAACCGAAGAAGGATTTGAACTAAGTTATCGTTCGGCATTCAGCTTTCAGCATTCAGCATTCAGCTATCCCAAAGAACCGGC
>JAFPGA010000003.1 GCA_017423085.1 Paludibacteraceae bacterium
GATTTTATCATACCACGTAGTATTCAGCATTCAGCCATCAGCTTTCAGTATTCAGTTTTCAGATTCAGTTATCCCATCCGATACCTTTGTACTTGTCGAGGTCCCACTCTTCCTCTACCTCGTTGAGGTAGATGGTGTGCTCTTCGTCATCGTCTCGTGCTTCCGGTTCTTCCTCGCGCTCAATAACAGCCACGTCAATCGGTGCATGAGAGATCTCGATGACTTGGTTCTGCTCCTTGTTCAGTTCGGTCCAGAGCGCATCTTTGAGGGCATCGATACCATCATTTATTACCGATGAAATCGGCAAAACGTCAATACCAAGGTGCTTTTTGAGCAGGTCAAAATCGATAGGCGGGCGCTCATTGCCTTCTTCGTCCACACGCGGCAAGTCGCACTTGCTGACTGCCAAGATACGCGCTTTGGTGAGCAGTTCGGGGTTGTACTGCTCCAACTCGTGCAGCAGGATGTTATACTCCGCCTCTATATCCGGACTGGTAGCCGGCACCATGAAGAGGAGCACGGCGTTACGCTCTATATGGCGCAAGAATCGGAGTCCGAGTCCTTTGCCTTCGCTGGCACCCTCGATGATACCGGGTATATCTGCCATACAGAACGAGCGCCCGTCGCGATAGGAGACGATGCCCAGTTGCGGGGTGAGCGTAGTGAAGGGATAGTCCGCTATCTCGGGTTTGGCAGCCGACACAACGCTGAGCAGGGTCGATTTGCCGGCGTTGGGGAAACCAACCAGACCGACATCCGCCAGCACTTTGAGTTGCATGATGACGGTGCGCTCCTGTGCCGGTTCACCGGGCTGCGCATAACGCGGTGCCTGATTGGTAGCCGTGCGGAAATGCCAGTTGCCTAATCCGCCGCGACCGCCCTTGAGCAGCACGACGCGTTCGTTATGCTCTTTGACTTCGCATATGTACTCGCCCGTCTCGCCGTCATACACCACCGTGCCGCAAGGTACTTCGATGATCTTGTCTTCTCCGTCCTTGCCGAACGAGCGACTCTGTCCGCCTTTGCCGCCATCGGTTGCCATGATATGCTTCTGGTACTTGAGGTGCAGCAGCGTCCAGAGGTTACGGTTGCCACGCAGGATGATCGACCCGCCTTTACCGCCATCACCGCCGTCGGGACCTCCCTTGGGCAGGTATTTGGCTCTGTGCAGGTGCATACAGCCCGCGCCGCCCTTACCGGAGCGGCAATAAATCTTCACATAATCGATAAAATTGGCAGCCATAAATTTATGTACGATGTACGATTGATGTATAATTCTTATTTACGACCGATTGCACCGTCTATGATGCGCATGATCTGCAGGAAGACATCCGCCATCGTGTGGTTTCCGTTCACCGCAAAATAATTGCCGTGGTGGAGGTAATAATGAGCAATCGGCTCTGTCTGCTGGTGATAAACGGCGATACGATGACGAATCGTATTGAGGTTATCATCCTTGCGACCGCTCACTTTGCCACGCTCAATAAGACGTTGAATGAGCAATTGCTCATCTACCATGAGGTCAATCATGATAGCGTCCATGTTGTATTTCTTGAGCAGTTCCGTCAGCGACTCTGCTTGTGCTACAGTGCGGGGATAGCCATCGAAGATGGTTCCGTTGCAATCCTGTGGAAGAGAAGCGATGTAGTTTTCGATTACGCCGTACATCATCTCGTCGGGCACCAGATTGCCTTTAGAGATGAGAGTGTCGATCTGCTTTCCTAATTCACTGCCCTTGGCTATTTCTGCGCGCAACACATCTCCGGTGGACAGGTGCTGCAAGCCATACTTCTGCGATATGAATGCCGACTGTGTACCTTTTCCACTGCCTGGCGCACCGCATAAAATAATATTTAACATTGTTAATATACCTTAAAATAAACAGACGCAAAACGAGTTGCCCCCTATTCGGGCAACTCGTTTGCTATGCAACCAAACTTAATTAGAGAGCAAATTTTGCACCCGGTTTGATTTTAACAACTTTCTTTGCAGGAACCTCTACGATAGCGCCTGTACGCGGGTTTTTAGCTTTGCGAGCCGGTTTTGCAACTACTGCGATGTTAGCGTAACCAACGAGTTGGAGACCCTCACCTGCTTTAACTGCCTCTACTGCTGCTTCCAGAGCTGCGTCGAGAACTTTTGCTGCCTCTGCTTTCGAAACTTGAGCCTTAGCTGCTACAGCTTCAATAAGTGCTTGTTTGTTCATAATTTTTGTGTTTTTAGTTATTAATAATGTGAATTATTAGTTCCTACTATCGGAATACGGCCGCAAAGTTACAACTTTTTCTTTATTCTACAAATATTTTGGGCAAAAAAAATAACTTTTTATTAAAAAAAACTGCATTTTTATCAATTTGGACTACTTTTTGTGGGTGTAATTCAAAAAAAAGTAGTAATTTTGTAGTCGTTATGAGAAATATACCAACAGTTACACGCTATCTATTGATAGGAAATTTTGCAGTTTTCTTCCTCGCCTTTTTTTTGGAGCGTTGGAACATTGATTTGGACAGTATTTGCGGTCTGCATTATTGGACAGCGTCTTCGTTTCACTGGTGGCAACCGTTCACTTATATGTTCCTGCATCAAACACGCGATATTGGGGGACACATTGTGCTGAGCCACGTCTTTTTTAACATGTTTGCGGTGTGGATGTTCGCACCGGTGATTGAGCGCGAATGGGGTGCCCGCCGTTTCGCTGTCTATTATCTGATATGCGGTTTAGGCGCTGCGCTGATACAGGAACTGGTGTGGATGGCGATGCTGAGCAATATGGGACATTTCTATGATGCCGCTCAGTTGGCTCACTACGCTTATTATCTGAATACCATCGGTGCTTCCGGTGCTGTATTCGGCATTCTGTTTGCTTTCGGCTGGTTGTATCCGGATGTGCCGATGTACATTCTGTTTCTCCCGATTCCCATACGCGCGCGCACATTCGTTATTATATATGCCGCTATCGAGTTGTTTGCGGGTATCGGCAACGTAGTCGGTCTGTCCGCCAGCAATGTGGCACATTTCGCCCACTTGGGAGGTATGTTATTCGGCTGGCTGCTGATTCTGTACTGGAAGAAGATCGGTTGGGGTGACCCGAAGATATTCAAGTTGTGGGACAAGATCAAGAGCCTCGCGAACCGTCATCCGCGGTTGGATAGCACCAAAGATGACCAGTACAAAGATTTTCATTATCAGAAACGCGTATAAAGGGAGTTGCTGATTGCTATGCTGGATTATATACTGATAGCCATCACTATTCTGACCTGGAACACCGGGCGGATGGGTGAATTCAAGAAGCCGGAGAAGAACGAGGTGCTGCAGTACCTCTTGTCTCAGGATGCGGATGTCATCTGTCTGCAGGAAGTGGATGTCTATAAGGATGCCAAATACCTCACTCTGCCGGATGTCAAAAAGACGTTGAGCAAGAAATATCCGTACTCGTACATCGATTTCTCCGTGTATGACAAACGGCATCAGTTCGGCACGATGGTATGGGCGAAATATCCGCTGATTAACAAGCAGAGTATTCACTACCAGAGCCTCGGCAACCTGTCCAACCGCTGCGACATGGTCGTCGGAACAGACACGATACGACTGATTAATAACCACTTGGAGTCGTATCATCTTACTTCCGAAGACATGGAGGATATGGACAAGATCGAAGCCAAATGGCGTCGTGCTATCCCGCTGCGCAATGAACAAGCGCGGGTGGTACGCGCGGAGATAGAAGCCAGCCCGTATCCTGTCATTGTGGCAGGTGATTTCAATTCGATTCCGCTCAGTTACGCCTATTGGTGCATCAGTTCGGGATTACACGATGCCTGGTCCGATACACACGCATGGTGGGAATGGGGCGGCACCTATGATTACAAAGGGTTCGGGCTGCGCATTGACTATATCCTCTGCTCCGATCCGCTTGTTCCCGTCTCCTGTGCCGTACAACAAACAACCGGCTCAGATCATAAGCCGGTCGTTGCTACATTAGTCCTTCGTCCTTAGTTTTTCGGTTTAAGAACCACGAGAGGGATGATCATCTCCTCCAAAGAGATACCGCCATGCTGGAAAGTGTTGCGGTAGTACTGCGCGTAGTAATTGAACTGGTTGGGGTACGCGAAGAAATCGCTGCCGGTGCAGAAGGCGTAACTGCTGCTTACATTCGGACAAGGCAGTCCGACTTGCTTGGGTTGGTCTATGGAGAAGACATTCTTGGAGTTGCAGTTCAGCGCTTTGCCCACTTTATAGCGGATATTGGTGTTGGTGTTCTTGTCGGCAATGATCTGCACGGCGTTCTTGACGCGAGTGGTGCCGTGGTCCGTGGTTAGTACGAGCGTGAAACCTAATTCGGCAGCGCGACGCAGCAGTTCGTAGGTGGGCGAGTGACGGAACCAACTGAGTGTCAGACTGCGGTAGGCCGCTTCATCATTCGCCAGTTCGCGCATCATCTTGCTCTCCGTACGGGAGTGCGAGAGCATGTCGATGAAATTGAGCACTACAATACTCAGTGGCGTGTGCACGCTCTTGAGTTGGGCAATGACCCGCTCGCAGAAATCGCTCTCGTTCACTTTCCAATAATTGAAACTCTCGCGGCGGCGGTAGCGATCCAGCAAGGTCTGCACCAGTTCGCGCTCGTATTGGTTCTTGGTCTCTTCGTCTCCTTCTTCCACCCAGTACTGCGGGAACATCTGCTGAATCTGCAGCGGCAGCAGGCCCGAGAAAATAGCGTTACGGGCATATTGCGTAGCCGTCGGCAGAATGGATGTGTATTGCTCTTCGGAACTGACGGTATAGAACTCGCTGAGCAGCGGTTGAATCGTTTTCCACTGGTCGTAGCGGAAATTGTCTATCACACACAACAGCACTTTCTCGCCTTTGTCCAATAGCGGGAAGACAGAATGCTTCATCACATCATGAGACATGATGGGATGATTGGTGATTGGTGCGAACCAAGACTCGTAGTTTTTTGCAATCCATTTGGCGAAGGCGGCATTGGCTTGGGTGCGTTGATCCTCGATGAGCGAACGCATCGGACTGTTCTCCAGCTCGATATCCCATTTGGAGAGTGCCCGCTCCACAGCTTGCCACTCCTCGATAGTCGTCGCCGTGTCTATCATATAGGAGATATCGCTCCACTCCTGACGGTAGTTCTGCTGCACCTGCTCGGTGACGATGGCTTGCTGATGAATATGCTTCTTGAGGCACAGGAGAATCTGACTCGGGTTAACCGGCTTAATCAGGTAATCGGCTATCTTCTCACCGATGGCTTGCTCCATGATATGCTCTTCTTCGGATTTGGTAATCATCACCACCGGCACTTCCGGATGAAGGCGCTTGATCTCCTGCAAGGTCTCCAAACCGTTCATTCCGGGCATGTTCTCGTCCAAGAAAACGATATCCGGCACTGTGTCGGTCAACGTATCCAACGCATCCTCGCCATTGGAAGCAGTGAGGACGCGGTAGTTCTTACCTGTCAGATAAATAATATACGGTTGCAACAAGTCTATCTCGTCGTCAACCCACAAAATGGTAGCATTCATGCTGCAAAGGTACAATATATTTTTGACATACGCAAGAAAAAGGCGTATTTTCTATGAAAAAGGCAAGCGAAAAAGAAAGATAAACCACTAAAAACAAAGAAGGTTGTCTCCCGACAACCCAATCTTTTTACTTAACCTTAAATCTAATACCATGAAAAACACGGTGCAAAAGTACTGCTTTTGGGCGATATGACCAAATTATTTGCAAAAAAAATGCTATAAAACATAAAAATGTAATGTTTACTTTACAAAATGGTAGGTCAAAATCGCAAATAGGATATTTTAGTTATCTTCTAATAAATCCGGTCTTCTTTCGCGCGTATGTGCCACCGATTGCTCATATTGCCACTCTTCTATCTTCGCCTGGTGTCCGCTAAGCAGGATATCGGGCACGCGCCATCCTTTGTACTCTGCCGGGCGGGTATAGACCCCTGCTTCGAGCAGTCCGTCCTGGAACGAATCATTGAGTGCGCTCTCCACATCGCCCAGCGCTCCGGGCAACAGGCGCACGATAGCATCGGTCATCATGGCAGCCGGCATCTCACCGCCCGTCAACACAAAATCGCCGATGGAGTACTCGCGCGTGATGAGATGATCGCGCACACGTTGGTCCACGCCTTTGTAATGACCGCAGAGGATGATGATGTTCTGCTTAAGCGACAGTTCGTTCGCCGCCTTCTGGTCAAAACGCTGTCCGTCCGGTGCGGTGAAGATGATCTCATCGTAGTGACGCTCGGACGTGAGGTGCGTGATGAGACGGTCGATAGGTTCGATCTGCAGCACCATA
>JAFPGA010000034.1 GCA_017423085.1 Paludibacteraceae bacterium
AGCGCTATTTTTGGCATCAAATGTTAGTGCTTTCCCAGGACATTTCAGATTAATTGTAGAGGATTTTTTAACACCAATACTCAGTAGAGGATTGCTCTTTACGTCATAATAAGCATACCAAACACCATTTTTCAATGTTCCACTTCCACTTCCGGTCCAGGCTCCCCACGCACTTTCATTCACGCCGAAAAGGCAGAATGCTACAAACAGCATCGGAGCAATTACGGTCCAAAGTCGGTGGTTCATCGGACTAATCCTAGACTTTACTCGGTCCATTCTCGGTCCGTTCTCGATAGTATTACTTACTTTGTAAAAATTTTTCATATCTTTCTATACCTTAAATTACGTTGTTATATTTTTGTTGTGGCAAAGTTGGCAAACTTGGCAAACTTCAATTATTGTCGTGTCGCTGTGTCGCTCTTAAAAAACTGTCGTGACGGTTTGACGGTTTGACGGTTTTAAAATTTGTCGTGACACTTTGACACTTTGACACTTTTGCTACCTTGACTTTGCAAAATTGACGATTTTTAAGTTTTTATGAACATATATCGTTATTTTCATGCCGAAATAGCGTGCAAAATTAATACAAATCTTCGATTTGTGCAAATTTTTACGCGTGCGCACGTGCGAATAATAATAAGGTATAGCCGATTCTTAAAAAACGTATATAAAAATAAGCGGTACAGAGTACTCTGCACCGCTTACATATTAATCAGCGTAAATTACTTTACTTCCAATCCTGTGATGGTATATTCTTTGCCTTCACGACGGATATAGAGGATGCCGTTACGCAGTTCTTTCGTTGCGCGAGCAGCACCGTCCTGTACATTGTCCATGCCTGTACCGATTGGCTTTTCCTCCACGGTGATATGACGCAGAATCGTCTTATCGCAGCCGAATTCCGTCTGTCCGTATTGAGCGAGATCAAACTCGGTCACTTGGGTCATCTTATAAGCTGCCTCGTCAAGCACTGTTCCTTCCGGAACTCGGGTCCAAACACCCGGCTCAACAAACAGTGTATCGCCTACGTACAGCGTATCAAACGACTCAATAAGTTCCGGCATGTGCATTACCACCGTCAGCAGCACGATCGAGTCACCGCCGTACTGGTTAGCACCGTATAAGTACACCTCAATCGGCTCATCCGTTGCGTAGTCCACTACCTCGCCGTGGAAATCAATCTCCTCACCGTCGCAGATATGAGCGGTGTATTCGCCATAGAGCGTCGGGCTCTCCACAACCATCACATTTACCTGAACGGTAGCCGTATCGTAGATATGGCTCAGGGTCGGAGTAAAGAGCACCGTGTGTGCCGGATAACCGGCTTGAGGAATAATCTCCGGATTCAGCCAAGCGAACGAACCTTCGACGTTAGCCGAACCGCCGATCAGTTGCGACATGCTCAGCGGAGCGCCGATAGCCATTTCCGTAGCCGTAGGAGCTTCCAAGATCGTTACCGGAGTCAGTTTAATCTCAATCGTCTTGGCGAGCGAAACCTCATTCCAACGGTCGTCACCTGCCTGGTAAGCAATGATATCCACCGTTCCGGCAGCGAGGATTACCAGTTGGTTGTTCTCTACGTACGCAATCGTGCTGTCCGAGCTGAGGTAAACAACGTCCAGACCCGCATTCGTCGTAGTGGGCAGAACAGTAACCTCATCCATTGTATAGCAAGAACTCGGCAACTCAAAGTCGTTCACATACTGCTTCAGACCGGTCGAATAGAGACGTACCGGAATCAACAGCGTGGTCGGCTGTGCCTTACCATCCGTGATGATGATCGTATCCAGATACTCAACGCCCTTCTCGGTCGTAGTGAAGGAAGCAATGAACGCATCATCGCCGAAGTCACCACAACCCTCACCGAGTGTAGCCGTATTCAGGCTAATAATGCCGCGTGCCGTCGAAACGGTCATCAGGTCGATGTTCGAGTGGCTGACAGTGATCGTCTTCTGCCAGATCGCATTCGCTTCTGCTTCCTCATCGATAGCCGTTACATCTGCACGCATAAATTTCTTACGCGGTACACGGATGTTCGAGATTGTGTGCTCGGTACCGGACTCTGTTGTACGGAAACGTACTTTGGTAGCAATCTCATCGAGTTGGAGGGTTCCTGAAGCTGTTGCGTCTGTACCTACCACTTGATTGTATATCGTCTGCCATCCCCATACACCGTCCACTTTCGTATATTGA
>JAFPGA010000035.1 GCA_017423085.1 Paludibacteraceae bacterium
GCCCTTCGTTCCGGATCATGCAATATAGCCTTACTCTCTGCAATATAATTGCCAAAACTCTTGCAGGTCGAATGAGCAGCCTTCTTTTTCTTTGTTTTCTTACTCAACTCTGGCTTTAGACATACAGCCGCTTCCTCTCCATTTCCGGGTATATGACGAGCATAATGTTTGCTGTCAACATGTCCACACGCATCATCGACTAATGCTGTCCACTTTACTTTCATAGTTCATCTTAGGTTTTTTATGGTTTATTGTTCGTTTTTCTTAAATTCTCTGCAAAAATACAAATAATTTTTTATATATGCAAATTTTGAACCGCGGTTTTGGCATAAAAATGCATTTTCGCGTATTTTACTCAAAACGCAGGTACGGGGAGAGGCGGGCGAGGTCTTGGTCGGTGAGTTCGGGCAGGTCGCTTAGTTCGTCGATGGTGTGGAGCCGGATGCGCTGTCGTCGAAGGGTGTAGATGGCTTTGGCTTGGTGGTAGCGCAGGTAGGGATGGCGCTGCAGCGCGTCGGTCGAACAGGTGTTGATATTCAGTGTGCGCACGTCTGCCGGATCGGCTGTGAAATGATGCAGCAGGGTGTCGAGGTGGTAAGCAGCGAGCGGTTCGTCGGTCAGTTGGTCGGGGCTGTAGAAGCCGCCTAACTGTTCGCGGTAGGTGACAATACGGATAGCGGTGTGGGGTCCGATGCCGCGTATGAACTGCAGTTCGGTGGTGTCACAGTGGTTGAGGTCGAGGATGGTGTCTTTCTTGACCCGCTTGGTATAATGCCATCCGACGGAGTCGCGCCATAGTGAGTCGGCGAGTCGGAAGGAGTCAAACTGCAGCTGCCGGATGCGTTTCCATTCGGCGCGGCGCAGGGCATCCGCCGTACGGAAGGAGTCATAGCGCTGTTCCCGTTCGGCAGCCCATTGGGCGTAGCGCAGCGAATCGGCAAGGCGCATCGAGTCCTTGCGTTCTTCCCATGTGCGGTGTTTCTTCCCGGGCGCGGGTTCGTTCTGCGGCGTGGGCCACACCGCCATTATGATCCAAGCC
This sequence comes from Paludibacteraceae bacterium, assembly GCA_017423085.1. Taxonomy (GTDB): domain Bacteria; phylum Bacteroidota; class Bacteroidia; order Bacteroidales; family Paludibacteraceae; genus Colicola. The sequence continues at coordinate 1,040 of JAFPGA010000035.1, forward strand.
ACCAGTGCCGCCCCAAGGACGATGGCTGCTCCGAGACGTTGCTCTTTGCTCAACACGTTAAAGAATGAAAGAATTAAAGAGTTAAAGAATGAAAGAATTAAAGAGTTAAAGAATGAAAGAGTTAAAGAGTTACGCTGTGGACAATGCCGTCGGCGAGATGGGTAGTGATGGTATCACCGGGTTGGAGTTCGGTCACGGTTCGTATGACTTGCCCGTTTTTGGTGAGCAGACTGTATCCCATGCGGTAGATGCGTTCGGGGTTGCAAGCAGCCAGTCGTTGCTCAAGCAGTTCGATGCGGTGTCGTCGGATGAGTATCTGCCTCTCGCGGGTGCGTTGTAGTCGCAGTGTGAGTTCGGCAATGCGCGTTCTCTGTTCGTCCATGCGGTGAATGAGCCATTCGGCAACCGCAGTCGGTGTCTTGAGTGCGCGGTGCGCCACCAGATCAAGCACGGACACATCGCGTGTGTGCCCGATGCCTGTGATGACGGGCAGTTCGAACTGCGCACAGACGGCACAGAGGGTGTAGCTGTCGAAGCAACTGAGGTCGGTTGTGGCACCGCCACCGCGGATGATTACGACGCAATCGTAAAGAGGGGTTACGGGTGACGGGTTAGGGGAGATGGCTTCCAGTGCAGCGAGGATGGATTGTTCGGCACCGGAGCCTTGCATAGTCGCACCGAGCAGCTGTGTCTCAAACCGATAGGGACTGTTATCCAGTTGGTGCTTGAAATCTTCGTATCCGGCAGCGTTGGCGGAGGATATGACGGCAATGCGGCGAATGAGGGTAGGTAAGGTCAGCAGTTGTTGCGCTTCGAGCAGTCCGTCGGCTTGCAGTTGTGCGATCGTCAATTGGCGTTGCCGTGCCATGTCCCCGAGGGTGTAGGAGGGGTCGATATTGACGATAGAGAGACTCAAGCCATAGACGGGATGGAACTGTACCTGCGCTTCCACCAGTACCGCCATACCCGGTTGGAGCGTCTGCCCGGTCTCGGATTCGAAATAGGCCAAGAGCATTTCCTTGTTCCCTGCCCAGCAGGTGGCGCGCATCTTCGATGCGACGGGTGATGGGTGATTGGTGGTTGGTGATTGGTGATTATCCACCAGCTCGAGGTAGAGGTGTCCGCCTCGTTCGCTGAGGCTGCTGATTTCGGCTTTGACCCAGTAAGCGTGTGCCAGACCTTCGTCCAGCGCTTCGCCGATCAGAGCACATAATTCAGTAAGGGTGTACGGTGAAGGGTGTATGGTGCTTAGTGTCTCCATGGGTCGCAGAGGATACAGTGTTCGCGTCCCGGGAAACCGAAGAGTACCGTCAGGCGCACTCCGGCATAGAGATTCCGCATCCAGAATGTTTTGGCATCTTCCGTAGAGAAGACATGCGCCATCCGGTAGGTCGGGAAATCATAAATGGTCTCCATGGGGATGTCGTAGAGCGTGTTGTTCGTCTTGGGACGAATATTGAGGATACCTGCATCCACAAAGCCTCCGACACGGATACGGATATCGGTTTTGCCGCCTTTCCTGACGCGGTAGTTATGCGGTCCCCGGTAGGTAGTCCATTCGTATCCCATCTCGGCGTGCGCCATGACATCGAGACGGTAGTCCAGTCGGGCACCTTCGCGGTCCAAAGGCACATCTTTGCGGAATCCGTGATTATCCATTTCCTGCCATATACCGAGATATTTCTCATACAGTCCGGTAGTGGAGCCGTCCGTATGTACGGCAGTGCTGCCGAGAATGGCATAATTGACATGCAGTCCGGCGAGCCAATACCCGATACCGGCACGGCTGAGGAGATAGTGCCCGACATAGAGTGGCAGTTGTCCGTAAAGCTGCTGCGCCATATCGCGGCGGTTATAGAACGTATGTTTGAGTGTGAACTCTTCCGGTCTGACCCCCTGCCATGTGTCGAGCATGTGATAGTGGTAGATAGCGGTGTCTGCGACATCGGTATAGACGCGCTGGAAATTGACACCTACACCGGTTTGGATAATGAGTCCGCTGTACTGATACTCGTAAATGATATGGAATCCCGAAGCCCATCCTCCCGGTCGCATGCTCGCTTGCGGCATGTTGCTCATAAAGGAAGTCCAGCTTCCTTCCGCCGAGAAACCGAGCAGGTGGTGCGAACCGGCATATTGTGAAGTATGCAGTCCCCAGAAGGCATCGGTCTTGTTCCCCACGTCGTTGGTGGTGAACTCGTTGAGACGCTGCAACTGGTACTCCCATCGCTCCGCCATCTCAAAGCGTCTCTGTGCCTGTGCTATCTGCGGGCAGAGGAAGCACAGTATCAGAAAGGTGTATTGCAGTTTTCGCATACTTCTTTCACAATTACTTTGATGGAACGATAGGGTTCTTCCGGCGTATCAGGCGACCATAGTTGAACGATATACATACCCGTTACAGCGGGCAGTTCAATCGGTGTTACGTTGGCGCGGAACACTCCTTCCGAGATGAGGTGACCGGTACTACCGGAGATGCGGTACATACCGTCCTTGCGGGAGAGGATATTAGCGAACGGATGTCCGGTGACGATACAGGTCGGCACGACAGACAGGTAGCCCATGTGCGGTGCAAAATCATTGTTCACAGGGTTGGCAATGATGGTGATGGGGCAGGTAGGATAGTCCTCTGTCTCTCCCTCACGCGTCAAGCGCACATGGTATTGGTCTCCGACAATGAGTCCGGTCGGCACGTACAGGTACTCGTGCGTCTCGCCGATCATAGGTTCTTCCCCGTGGTACCACTGATAATCCGACCAGACGTAACCGCCGTTATACGAAGCGTTAAGGATAGCGATGACGTCTCCGAAGCGCTGTGCCAGCAGCCATGACGGATAATTGGGCTCGAACGCGGTGTCGCATACGCAGTCCACATCGGGACGCTGGCAGTACCCGTTATCCAGCACGAGACGGAAACGGTAATGGTCGGGTTTGGGGTATTGCATTTGGTCTCCCTCGCGCAAGGGTGTACGGAGGGTGATGACCATCGGGTCGGAATAAGTGGTGACGGGTTCGCCGATGATGTCTTCGAATCCCATTTCGTGCGCGAGGCTGTCGAAATAGAGCGAGAAAGCGATCGGGTCTTCGCCCGTATAGGTATAGAGGATGTCGAACACCTCTTCGTTCTTACAGTGGTCATCCATCCAGACGGTAGGCACGGTAGGCGGAATGACGGTCAGGTGTGTGTAGATGAAGTGACGGCAGCCCCACTCGTTGAGCGTAGTGTCTTTGTACGAACCGGCTTCGCTGTACACCGTATCCAGCACATGTATGGTATCTCCGATACAGATGGTCTCATTGCGCACCTCGAACGTGGTATCCACCACGGTCAGGTAAAGATGGAAGACGGAGTCGCAGCCGTACCGACTAAGCAGCGAATCGTGGAAGAAGTGTTCGCCGACGGACAGATGCTCGTAGTGGTTTCCCCGCCAGTCGTAGGGGTCGTCCGCACAGACGGTTTCGTTCGTCTCAAAATAGTACTTGGGCTGGACGTACAGTTGTAGCTCAAAAATGGAGTCACAGCCATGTATCGTAGTAAAACTATCCCGCACATAATGGAGTCCGAAATCGAGATCATGCAGCAGCGAGTCACGCCACAGCAGGGTCTCGTTTCCGCAGATGGTGTCGTACTCTATATGCCGGTATGAAGGGAAGACATGTGCGGTGAGCACATACAGACTGTCGCAGCCCGAGACCGTAGTGAGCGAGTCAATGAGCACGGTGTCAAACGGCAGCACGTGGACGTTGGTGTCATACTCATACGCGGTGCTCTTCCACTCGTGCTGCAGCGCCTCGGAATAGAACGTGTCATTGGAGCAGAGGGTGCCTTCGGCGAAGAACATGAAGGTGTCGCGGACGGTGAGGTGGTAGCGATAGATGATACTGTCGCACTCGCCGTTCGCACTCTTAAAGGTTACATCCACAAACGGTTTGGGTCGGGTGTTTCCGGGTGTCCAGATCGTTTCCTCGAAGGTAGTGAACCGCCCGTCCGCATACCAGATGGTGTCGATGTGTATAAAGGTCTCGGACTCACAAATGGTATCGTATATAGGAATGATCGACAGCGGTTTGACGAGGAACTCGAGCACGAAGACGGAGTCGCATCCGTCATGCGTTTGGTATCGGTCGTAGAAGATACCGGTAGAGGAGTAGTCTTTGCCGCGCCAATGGACTGTTTCTCCGAAACAGCCTTTGCCTCGCGCCACAAACTCATAGGTGGGGTGAATGACCAGTGTGAGGGTGACGAGCGAGTCGCATCCGTCCACTGAACGGAGCATATGCTGCCGGGTGCGGCAGATGGTGTCATAGCGAACGACAGCAGTATCTTCCTCGGGCTTGGCCGGGTTTGGCGCGAACGTGATACGCTCGCTGATATTCGTGCCCCATGAGTCTTTGAACTCAAACGTGTGTTCGCGTTCGCTATCGCACACATGGACGGTATCCACGATATGATAGATGGGGTGCACGTGGAGCTCGAGATAAAAGACCGAGTCGCACGAATGAGTTGTCGGCCACTTGACGGTATCGCGGTAAACACCCGGTGTACGTACCCGTTCCCGGGGTTTGATATCCGGTGCCTGGTATCCTGCGTAGGTGATACCTTGCCATGTGACGCGCTCGTTCGCACAAATATGACGGATACTGTCATAATGATAGGTCGAGTCGATCGTCAGGTATAGATAGAACAAACTGTCGCACCCACCCCGTCCTTGGTTACACAATGTACAGAAACTCGTACGCAGCGAGTCAATATACAGGTAGGTGGTGTCTCCTTTGACGAACCTCGGTATCGAGTCCGCAGGGATATACCGTTGGTTATGCACATCCCAGACGGTGTCGTGATTCGTCCACACGTAGAATGAGTCACGTCCTTCGGACGGCTGGCACAAACTGAGATAGGTGGTATCCGAATAGGTCTTGAAGACCGTCAGGCTGTACTCTACCGCACTATCACATCCCAAGGAGGATAAGATGAAACCTTTCAGCGGTACGACTACGGAGTCTTTACCGTTCGGAATAGTTACTATGTTTTCCGGTAACACGTCTGCCGGTTTGTTCGGCGAGTTGGAACCGTATATCGTTCGTCCGACAAAGACAATGGAGTCCTTGTCGCACATCGAGGTGTCGGTGACAGAGACAGCATTCAAATAGACCGTATCGACATGCAGCGTGAGGTGCCATGTTGAGTCACATCCGTGTCGGGTGTGGAACATGACATCGAATTTGTAATCGCCCACATGGTCGGTCGGGAATGTGCTTATTTTGCGTCCTTTGCTGTCGAGGATAGAATCTTGGCTGTTGTTCGTCCATTGGTAATCCGAGAACTGACATACCTTGACTGTCGTGTCCGCAAAGAAAATGGGCTCGATATGCAGGTGGAGTTCCCATACACTGTCGCACTTAAACGAGTCGGTCTCCAGACTGTCCACATAGAAATAATCTCCCGGCACGGCCAGCGAGATAGCGGAGGCAGAAATCTTCGTTCCCTTCTGTTTGTCATAGACCATGTGTGTCTGGTGCTTGTCCCGCCAGGTATAGAGGTCCACGGTGTCCTGACATACATTGACCAGCGTGTCTTTATAGTGCGAGGGTGCTCGGTAGAGTTTGAGGTAGTAAACAGAGTCGTTACCCATGGCCGTCAGGTGCGGGTCTTCGTACACCTTGAACTCATTCTGTGCGGGCAGATCCCATCCGTATATCGTCATACGGAGCGAGTCATTACCCTCTTGGTCCTTGCCCCACCACTCAAAGTAACTGTCTTCACCACAGGCAAAAGCTTGCAGCGTATCACGATAGACGTTTCCGATATAGATGACGAGCTGGTGAATACTGTCGCAACTGTGTGTGCCTATTGGCAGTGTACCCGGGTTGCGGGTGATGATAGTGACGGACGTATTGATGAGCGAGTCATAATGTTGCGTCGCTTTGGAACCACCGTAGGTGCTGTCATTGAAGGCCCACCAATAGGTACCCTCTTGTGTGATACGCGCGGTGTCCGGGAAGAAATAGGTGGGCAGCACCAATAACTCCAGTGCATAGATCGAGTCGCATCGGTCTTCGTTGACGTAATAGAAATATCCTGCCGAGTCCTTGTGGATGGTGTCTATGTGGATGATATGTTTTTGATCGGTGGATATCCATGTATATCGGTTGAACCCATCTGCCGTGTCGCGGCAAACGGTATCTTTTACGAGGTTATAGATCGGCTTTGCCGATGAACTATAGACAAGGTGGAGGTGGTAAATCGAGTCTGCTCCGTATCGGGACTTCTGATTATCATAATAATCGCCGCCTTCCGAATAGACGATGTCCCCGTGGTGTCCCTTCCATCGGAAATCCTGGAAAGTCGTGTCGTGTTTGTTCCAGTCGTAGTGGATACGGCACCAGGTGGTGTCTTCTTCAAAATGATATACTGGCGGTATAATCAGCGTGAGCGAGTTAATCGAATCACAGCCCGTCGGATGGCCGTTGTTACACTCGTTACAGGTCTTGGTACGGAGAGTATCTCCGAAATAACCGATCCATGCCTGTGCCGCTTCGTCCCATTCCATGCCCGGAGAGTGCTTCGTGATCAGTGAGTCGCGTCGTACACCGTTCCGTTCTATCGTCCAGTGGTAAACAGAGTCCGGACACTTGGCATAATTCATGGTGTCAGTGACATGAATATCGTAACTCTTATGAATGAAGAGATGCAGCTCATAGATGGAGTCGCAACCCATGAAAGTTCGTCCGTTACGGTCTTTGTATTTGATTTTCCATCCGGGTTTCTGGCAGTCACAGGAGTCGGTTCTGAATTTCACGGTCTGTACCGTGGTGTCCCGGGTGACCGTACGGATGCTGACACCGGGTAACTGCCGGTCGCCCGTATAATCCTTGCCGCGGAACAAATAGTTGTGGTAGAGTGTGTCCTGATTGGAGCACAGATGGATCGTGTCCACAAACCGGAAGGTGTCACACACGAACAACTCAAGTGTGACGATAGAGTCGCAGCCGAACTGCGAGACATAAGAGCGTGTGAAGGTGTGCCGACCCAGATCCACGTTGTATTTCCACCGCTGGTTGGGATCCGTGGAGTGGGTGGCCTTGAACATGGTCTCTTTTTTCTCTCCGGCTTGGTACTGGGTCAAGTCCGCTTGATTATAGAGGCTGTCGTTGAAGAACGGCAGTGAGTCGCCTATACAGATAGCCCGCCAAACGGTATCGTTGAAGAGTCGGGTGACGCGGGTGACGGAACGCAGGGTGTCCAGCTCTTCACCGCCGCACAACACCTGATTACGGTGAAGAATAATCTCCAGCTCGTAGTCGTAGAACTGCTGCCGGTTTTCCATTGTTTCTTCCGGCAGGATGAACTGGTATGATAGCGGATGCAGGATATCGGAGGGATTCGGCGATTCCTGTTTCGGGAACGGTGCTTCGTAGATCTTCTCGCGTATGCCGTTCGTAACATCGTACAGACTCCAGTCAATGCTGTTCACCGGGCGTTCTATCGGTGTCTCAACGGTCCAATGAACGAAGGAGCTGTCGCAGACTACAGCCGTATCCAATCGACCGCGTATCCATTCTCCCCACTGACGCTGATACCAGCCGTGTCCGTCCAGACTGTCCATGTCGTAACTCTTGGGCGACATGAGTAACTCGGTATTGTTGATAAAGAGCGAGTCTTTTTTGGGGTCGGGGTTGTAACCCAGGGTGTGGAAATAGCCTTGCGCGTGCGAAAGGGCATACACCATACCTACAAAACCTTCCCCCGTGCTCTCTATATGGTGATACGAACTGACAGCATGGTCGAAAGGATGGAAGGCGTAAGCCATGGTGTTATCCGGTTCAAACAGATGGAACTCCGAGGTGGGGATAACTGCGCCATCCATGGAAATCTTACTTTGTCCGCCGGTAGTGGAAACGATGTCCGCTGCCGGAACAACGATATATGCGTAGAAAAGCTGAGGCGGTGTTTTTCCACTCAGTACCTGGGGGTCCAACTCATGACTGAAAAAGTTCATCGATTTGACGTGATGACTCCATGGTGGAAGCATGGCGTTGGCAGGGTCACCCAGACGCACCGTCATTCTCTGTGAACCGGTACCGATGGTCTGGGTATTATCTACCGCACTGGTGGTGTACACATAGCACATGATGGGGGCATTACTATGCAATACCACCTGACTCATGTCGGGGTCAATGCGGATCGGTGTTGTGGAGTTATGGTCGGGGAAAGAGCTTATCACTTCCGATGTTACACCACCGGATGTGCTATAAGATATCATTGTGACCGATGTGGACGTAGGATCAGCGGCTGTAATGATAAAATCATTCGCCAAGGTCTTATCCATAAGTGACAGATAGAAATCTGTTCCCCACTGGTTAATAGGTAATGCCTGTTCTACTGAAAAGTCCTGTGTACTGGATTCTTCCACAGGGTTACTCGTCTGCTGGTTACCGTTGAATACCGCAATCGGTTTGTTGGAGCAGATGATAGTACCGCTAAGATCTTCGTTGAAGTCTTCCGTTCCGACGTGCTGTTTGGTGGCGACCAGGTAGGCTTCTCCTGCATTCAGGGAGACAGGTGTCATCCATGTATCAGCAGGGCTGCCGTTATAGGTCTCGAACGTAGGCTTGATGTTAACCACCGTTCCCGGCTCAGTAGCCACGATGGCGAACTCAGACGAATAGAAGTCCTCGGGGCTTGTCTGGATGACATACTCTTTGCCCAAGTGTTGTGTCGGTATCACCAGCGATGCATCACGGGACGAACCGCCGGCTTCACCGGTACGGCAATACAGAAAACAAGAGAAGAGTCTGTTTTGGTAGCCGGGGGCGGAATAGACATGCACGCCTTTGTATCCCCGGGTCTCACTTTGGTAGAGATACACACTCGACGCTTTGGATCGCGGGATCTCATGTATCTTGGTCTCTCCGGCATTGAGAGGAACTGACACTTGGGCACCGTCATACGAGACAATAACCGTCATGGCTTCTCGCGCACTAATGGCTACTTTCATCTCGAAAATCAGATCCTGATTGTTCTCGTTGTCCGGATCGAACATGTTGTTGTTCATGAACGTCAACCAGAAATCCGTGCCTTCGGTGGTGCTGAAGGCCTGATTACCGCCAAGCCAGTTCGGGTCTCTGCTTACCAAAGAGGTAGCTGCAACTAACCATTGGGAGAGTAGCAACACGCACAAAAGCCCTATTTGACGCAGTGTTTTCAAAATCGGGCACAAAGGTACAACTTTTTTTTCATATACGCAAGTACGCACGCAATTTATTCGCTTTTTTTACCTGCCAGGCAATAAAAAAGTATCAAAAGTAGATAATAAACAGCCACCAGGTAGCCGTTGGTGTGTGCGGGAACGGTGCATCCGGGCAGACTCTCAATCCATTCGACGGAGTGGTTCATAAGCCAAGCGAGCGTTTGGGTGACGTACCCGACGATAGTGCCGAGCCATGAACCGCCCAGAGCGACCGTTAGCATGCCGAATGGGACTAGCAGGGTAGCCAGCGGCAGCACAATGAGGTTGGTGAGCAGGAAATATGTGGACACCTGATGAAAATAATAGATGGTGATGGGCAGCGTGCCTAACTGGGCGGCAAGAGAGACGAGCATTATTCCAATGATCCAGTTGGCTATCCTGCCCCAGAAGCGGCTTCGCAGGTGGTTATAATGAATGATGGTGCCCATACTATCTGCCATCAGTACAATCGCCGTGGTGGCAGCAAAGCTGAGTTGAAAACTGACGCTCCACAGGTCGGTGGGACGGAAGATGAGAATGAGCACGGCTGCGGCAGCGATCGAGTTGAGGCTGATGGGGTTGCGGTATGCCATTCGGCTGATCTCGACCATGGTGACCATGATGACCGCGCGTACGACCGAAGGAGTCATGCCTGTGAGCCATGCGTACGCCCACATGACGGCGATGATGATGAGGCTGACCATCCACCGCCCGGCACGGTTTTCGTAATGCGGTTTGAAACGTCCTCCGAGGGTGAGCAGCCACCACACCAATCCGTAGAGGATGCCGGTGTGCAGTCCGCTGACGGCTAACACATGTGCCGCACCCGATGCCTGAAAATGGCGTTTGAGTTCCTTGTCCAGTCCTTGCTTATACCCCAAAGTGAGTGCGCCTACGGTCGCCAGTTCATCGCCATGTAACCCTGCCTCTGCGAGACGGTGATAAAGCCGTTCCTGCATGGCGTTAGGGCTCTGTTTGGCGGCTGAATAGCGATCCGGTGGGTTCATAAAAAGCAGTATTGCCGCCACCATAGGCAGCAGCAATACAAGCATCGGATATCTGCGGAGTTCATCCTTCATTTTTCATCTTCCGAATGGCTTCTTCGGGATTCGGGTCGCCGAACACAGCACTTCCGGCAACCAGCACGTCGGCACCGGCAGCGAATATTTCGGCTGCGTTGTGGGTGTTGACACCGCCGTCTATCTCAATGAGGGTGTTCAGTCCGCGGCGATTGATCTCCTGACGGATAAAACGGATCTTGTCCATCGTCTCGGGGATGAATTTCTGTCCCCCGAAGCCGGCAAAGACGGACATCAGCAGCACCATGTCCACTTTGTCCAAATAGGGCACGAGGCGCTGCACGTCGATGTCGGGGTTGATGGTGAGGCAGGTACGGACACCTTTGGCTTTGATGAGATTCAGGGTCGGCATCGGGTCATCCACCGCCTCAAGGTGGAAACCGACCGACCATGCACCGGCGTCGCAGAACCGCTCAACGTATTTCTCCGGGTGTACAATCATCAGGTGTACATCCAGCGGTTTGGTGCAGTACTTGCGCATCGGCTCCATCAGCGGAAAACCGAACGATATATTGGGCACAAATGTACCATCCATCACATCAATATGTAACCAATCCGCTTCGCTGCGGTTGATCATTTGCAAATCGTCCGCCAAGTGTCCGAAGTCAGCAGACAGAACAGAAGGAGCTATCAGTTTCATCGTATTATATTCCTTTCATTTTTCATTTTGTACCAGTTTATATCCTTTGTACCGGGCGGCGATGATTTGATAGCCGGCAGGAGTGAGATACGTACGTAAGTGGTTGATATACACTCCGAGAGAGCGTGCGGTGAAGACGTTGTCCTGTTTCCATATTGCGGACAGAATTCGGTGTCGGTCCACCACTTCTCCTTCGTTGCGGCACAACATGAGCAGCAGGTCACTCATTCGGGCGGACATATGCTGTCCGTCGAAGGTCTGATGAGTAGCGTCAAACACATGTCCGTTGAGGTCAAATACCCGCTGTTTGCGTTCCTCATATTCCCGCACTCTTCGCAAGACAGCTTCAATCCGGCAGATAAGAATATCCATAGAGAAGGGCTTGGTCTGATAATCGTCACAGCCCAATTGGAAAGCTCGTATCTGGTCTTCACTGTCGCTGCGTGTGGTAAGGATGATAAGAGGTATCTCCGGCAGCCTGTGCCGGATGTCTTTGATCAACTCATAGCCGTTCAGTCCGATGCCCTGCAACTCCATGAGCACAGCATCCCAATGTCCGGCAGACAATATATCCAGACTTGTCTTGCCGTCACTGACACGTTGCGCTTTGTAGCCGCGGCTGTTGAGATAGTCGCACAGCACGGTGGAAAGGCTGATGTCTCCGTCTATGATGAGGATCTTTGCCATGGGGTTTCTTATTTCTGCGGTTTGGGCATACGTTTGGCTTGTCCGATGGCGCCGGTCGGACATACGAGTCGGCAGAGGTGACAGCCGACGCACTTGGTGCCGATGATACGCGGTTTGCGGTCCTCGCCGAAACTGATCGCCTGGTGTCCGCCGTCCATACAGGATATATAGCACCGTCCGCACCCGATACAGGTGTCGCGGTCAATCTTGGGGAAGACCATGGTCTCACGGTCGAGGTCAGACGGCAGCACGATGTTCTTCAGTTCCTCACCCACCAGTTTCTTCAGTTCCGTGATGCCGCGTTCCTGCATGTAGTGTTGCAGACCGAGTTTGAGGTCATCGATGATGCGGTATCCGTACTGCATGACGGCAGTGCAGACCTGCACGTTACGGCAGCCGAGTTGAATGAACTCCAGTGCGTCGCGCCAAGTCTCGATACCGCCTATACCGCTGATATCCATATGTTTCTCGATGCCGGCTTTGCGAATGACCGGATCGCCTGTCATCTCATAAACCATGCGCAGCGCGATTGGTTTGACCGCTTTGCCCGAATAGCCGCTGATGGTCTTTTTGTCGCTCACCTCGGCCTCATGGCTCATGGTGATGGATTTGATGGTATTGATGGCGCTGATACCGTGCGCGCCAGCGTAGAAACATGCCAAGGCAGGACTACGCATGGACATGATGTTCGGGGTCATTTTCGGAATGACGGGTATCGAAACGGCATCTTTGATGCAGGATGTGTAGCACAGGATCAGTTCATTGCTCTGACCGATGTCGGAACCCAGACCGGACAGTTTCATCTGCGGGCAGGAGAAATTGAGTTCGACCGCATCACATCCGGCTTCTTCTGCCATCTTCGCCAACTCTATCCACTCCTCTTCGCTCTGTCCCATGATGGACGCGATGATGCGCTTGGTGGGGTAGTTGACCTTGAGGCGGTGCAATATATCAAAATCCACGGTGTAGGGGTTCTCGCTCAGCTGCTCCATGTTGCGGAAGCCGACGAATGGTGTGCCCTCTTTGCGTACGGCGTCGAAGCGCGGGCTGACTTCGCGGATGTCCTGTTTGCAGATGGTCTTGTAGAACACGCCTGCCCAGCCGGCTTCCAGTGCGCGGGCTACCATCTCGTAGTTGGTGCATATAGCGGAGCTGGCGAGGAAGAACGGGTTCTCACACACCATGTCGCAGAAGTTGAGTTCCAGCGAAGGAAGCGGCGCTTCGTTCATTGGTGATTGGTGATTGGTAATTGCTGATTTGAGTTCAGCAATCCGAATGGGCTTGTCGTAGTGAATACATGCTTTTTCAGCGGATGCTATCTCGGCATCATTCATGTTCGCCAGCAGTTCGCGAGCGGTCCATAGATTATCAAAACGGAGTGCGCGGATAGCGCGTGCGGCTTTCTGTCCGCAGGGTGCTTGCTCGCATAACAGACAGCGGGACACCTCTTCGTTGATGTGTATCATAGTATATTATTTATTGGGTTGATGAATCTTTGTTGTTACTGCAGATATCTTTTGCGTAGCAGTTGTATATCATCGTGCGAAAGGCATAGTATATCATGCAGGTAATTGGTCATACCTCCAAACTCGCGGTCGATGAGTTGGAGTGTGGAGATGAAATTTGGGGTAGAAACACCCATGAACGCCTGTATAACAGCCATCTCCGGTTCTCCACCTCCGCGTGCGAGTACGTCTTGGTTCAGTTTGTTAACAATAGGTCGATACGCTTCGTTACTCAAATCGAAGTCGGCTATAACCGTCTCTCTGTCAACGCCTAATGCGAACATCAGGAATGCCGCTCCCCAGCCGGTGCGATCTTTGCCCTGCGCGCAATGCCACAGGATACCGCCATCTTCCGGTGCTTCGATAATCAGTCGCAGGAATGCGGCGTATTGGAGTTGCGAGAACTCACTTCGGATAAGGGACGGGTACATGTTCGCAGCCATGACCTGCACCTCAGGATAGAACGAATAATTGACGATGTGCCGATCCAGTTCCAGAAACGCCTCGTCCGGGATCGGTTTGCCGGTCTGCTGCTCCGCCCGCATGTCGATGGTCGGTAGTAGATGGTGCTGCACGCCTTCTATCTCCCTGTCGGGCACAGCCTGAAACTCGCCCATGGAGCGGAAATCGAAGATGCGGCAGAGCTTATACTCCTGTTTCAGCCGCTCCACGTCGGCATCATCGGCATCGTGGAGGTGAGCGGTGCGCAATAACCGATGCGGACGTATCAAACGTCCCCCTGCGCCGGCTATTCCTCCCAGATCGCGTGCATTGTCTATGTGCCCGAAAAGAATCTTCATCCGTTAAAAACCTTATCAATGAGTTGCACGAACTCCTGGTATGCAAAGGTGTCGCTCAGTTCTTTAAGTGAGTCGGCCAGACCGCGGTAGTGCCATTCGTGCGAAGCTTTGTCCTTGACGTGGAAGATGTTCCACAGTGCATCGCCTTGAACGGCGTAGTCGCGTTCAATCGCCCGCATGTTGCTAAGCTTGTCGCCCATAGCCACGATCTTGGCATCATGCGAAGCAGTGCGCAAGCGGTCTATTGCCGCCTGTTTGCGGTCATGCCAGCTGTCCTCTTCACTCACCCCCTCCGTGAATTGGTCACTCTCCGCATGGACCAGTTTGGCTACGCGGTCACCGAATTCGCGGCGGATATCCTCTACCGTCACGTCGGTGTCTTCAATCGTGTCGTGCAGTGCTGCCGCTGCCAGCAGTTCCTGGTCGGGGGTGATAGTAGCAACTATCTCTACCGCTTCCATGGGATGCACGATATACGGAAATCCTTTTCCGCGACGCTCGGTGTTATGGTGTGCTCGGACGGCGAAGATGATAGCGCGGTCAAGCAGGTCGGTGTCTAAATATTTATTAGCCATCAGGATTCAGTATTCGGTAGTCAGTTGTCAGTTTTTCAGAATGGTCTCTTTCAGAACGGCTCTGAACTCGGGCATCGGGCAGTGTGTACAGCTCTCGATGAGCAGGGTCTTCAGACCGGCGTATACCCGTACAGTCTTCTCTATCTCTGCCAGGTCGGCACCCGGTCCGCATCCCTCAATGGGGCAGTCGGGCGAATGGAAATACTCTTCGGCAAAGGCATCCCAGAAACGCGCCGCGGTAGCGTTTGACATATGATACTGCTCCATCGTCCAACTCTCATCATTGAGTTTGCAGCACAGATAGACCATGCCGATATCGAACATAGGGTAGCCGTAACAGAAATCGCCCAAGTCGATGAAGTATTTCTCCCGCTTTCCGTCGTGCTCCACGAAGATACCGTTGGAGAACTGAAGGTCCCCGTGAATAGCGGTATCGGTATCCGGTGCTGCGGCAATGAAGGCACGGAGTTTGGCTTTCTCTTCGTCGGTGAAGAATGGATTCTCCTTCAACCAATTGTACTGTCGGTCTTTGACATTCTCAAACTGTGTGGTACTGACATGCGTGTTGTGCAGTTGGAGGCACATCTGTGCGAACTCCCGGGCATACTCTTCGGTGTGGTCCGGATCATCGCCGCAAGCGCGTGAGTACGATTTTTTCCCGTCAATACGGCGGAAACGGATACCCAAGCGTTCGCCGTCGGTCACAAGGTCACCGGGTTCGGGACTCGGAATACCGAGATCATACACTTTCTTCGCCATCTCCAGTTCTGTACGTGCGGATTCGAAATTGCGCAAGTACAGTTTCATCATGATGCTTGGGTCTGTCTTATGGTTAAAACTGGCACCATTGGCTCCTTCTCCGGTGCGTACGTAGTCGTTGAGGTCGATTAATATAGGTTCCATA
>JAFPGA010000036.1 GCA_017423085.1 Paludibacteraceae bacterium
CCGCCCGCGATGCGCAACAACGTCAAACCGCAAACGATCTCCAACAACTTCAAACCACTGCAGATGACATCTCGTTTGACCCCATCTCACGCCCGTTGCGTGATCGTCGTTCGTACCCCTTAACCGCCCTTATCCACGACCCCGAACCCGAAATTTCCACCCCTCCCATAACTTTTTTGCAAGATTTTTGTAAAATAGTGACATAAAATTTGTATATTCCAAATATTTGTTGTACCTTTGCACGCTTTTTCGTTAGAGCGGGTAGTAGTTCAGCCCGGTTAGAATGCCTGCTTTGGGAGCAGGAGGTCGTGAGTTCGAATCTCGCCTACCCGACAAAGAGAGTCACAGTAAGTGGCTCTTTTTCAATTGAGAATGGAGAATTGAGAATTATGTATTACAAAGCCATATTCATTGATATAGACGATACGTTGCTCGACTACATACCTTGTTGTCGGGAGGCGTTTGATGCGGCAATGTCAGCCGTCAACCATCAGCTATCAGCCATCAGCATTCAGCATTCAGACGAACTGTTCGAATTGTTCTTCGCTATCTCCGGGCGGTTGTTCTCGGAAGCGAAACGCGGGTTGCACACGGTTGCGGAAGTGATGGAGTTATACCCGGCGGAGTTCATAGCGAAGAGCGGGTTGGCAGATGATCCGATGAACGGAGTAGGGGCAGAGGAGTTGACCGAGACGTTCAAACATGCATTTCGTGCCGCATGGGGTACCACGCACACCTTAGTCCCCGGAGCCGAGGACACATTGCGCGCTTTGCAGCACAAGGGATACCGTCTGTTTGCCGCGAGCAACAGTTTCGGTCATCTGCAGCGCAGCCGTCTGCAGCACGCGGGTATATTGCATTATTTCGAAGACACGTATATATCGATGGATATCGGTTACGACAAACCGGATGTCCGTTTCTACGAAGAAGCTTTGCGTCGCTGCGGGTTGCAAGCGCACGAAGTGGTGATGGTGGGGGACAGCATGACGACCGACATCATCGGTGCACAGCAAGCCGGCTTGGACGCGATCTATTTCAACCGTCGCAATGAAGCTGTCAGCTATCAGCCGTCAATTAGCTCGCTTGCGGAGCTGGAGGCGTGTATAGAGGCGGAAGAGCAGCGGCGGAACAGTCGTTGCCATCAGTAAGACGACACTCATTCCAATCAAGGTCACCGTGCCCAACGAATGCATCGCAGGGTGTACGGCAAAGACCAGAATACCTATTCCAATCAGCATGATCAACGCGGACAGCAGTATCGACTGACGGTACTGCGGCAGAATCGGTTTGCCCGTCCGGTGCTCGTACAGCAGTCCTTCCACCATGAAGATGGTGTAGTCGTCGCCTTGCCCGAAGATGAAGGTGGCAAGGATAATGTTGACGATGTTGAACTGCAGCCCGAACAGTTGCATGATGGCGAAGATCCACACCCAACTCAGCAGCATCGGCACGAATGCAATCAGTGCCAGCCACAGGTCGCGGAAACTGAGCCACAGGAACAGGAACACAATCAGACTGCAGCACAAGCCGATATAATCGAAATCATCGCTCAACCGCTTTGCCAAATCGGATATCTCAAAGTCCGGCATCGGTTGCCACTTGGTCAGCATGTCGTAGAACGGCGTGAAGGCTTCCGGTCGGAACCCCGCCTGTTGCGCTTCGGTCTGTATGGTCTCAATCACCGTCTGTGCGTCATGCGTCTGCCAGTAGTTCGTCCAACGCGCCGCATCACCTCGCCGCGCAGCAAACGTCTGCATGTCCGCACGCTGCTGATCGGACATGTAATTGATATGACTGAGGTTGCTATCGAATAATGGTGATTGGTGATTGGTTATTGGTGATAGTAGCAGGTAAGCCCCGAAAACAAGCGTGAGGCCAATCATCGTCCATTGACCTGCGGTCTTTAGCCCTTTCGCCATTCGCCCGTCACCCTCCAATCCTTTCACCTTAATATCCCGCACGGGCGTGGGTTCGGCACTCATCAGGTGCGGTAACACGAAGATGCAGAACAGGATCGTACCGACGAGCATTGCTGCCGCAAAAACGCCCAAGTGACGCAGGGCCGTCGATTGCAGCGGAATGAGTGCGAGGAACGCGCCGACCGTGGTGATGTTACCTACCACCAGCGGCGAGAGCACTTCGTCCAAGGTCTGCCGCACGGAAGAGGTGTAGCGCTGATGCACCAGCAGGTGCAGCGGATAATTGACTGCGATGCCGATGAGCACGGAGCCGATGCCTAAGACCACGGCACTGACCGTAGG
>JAFPGA010000037.1 GCA_017423085.1 Paludibacteraceae bacterium
GGATCAAACTCTTCGTTGTAAAAAGAAATTATAAGATAGCTCAGAATAATCGAATTTATCAAGTGTAGAATTAAAATCGGGAACCATAAGAAGTTCACGGTCGAGCCGTGGACTTCGTAATAACTTTCGTCATTACCTCAGTTCTTGTACTACACTAATTGTATCAATCTTTCAATTGCTTTCGTCCACTTGAGTTTGGCGCAAAAAAATTAGGTCCACGTAGGTGAATCTGAATTTTAATGTCCGGGCCTCCGGTAGAAAATCGAAACACACTTGTTTCTCAAAAGCGAGTGCAAAGGTACAGCTTTTTTTTGAACTGACCAAATATTTTTGCAAAAAAATGCACACAAAAATGCATTTTCTTTGTAAATGCCTGATTTTCAGTATAAGAAATTTTTGCCTTTTTAGAGCACTTGGGTACAGGGAGTAAGGGATATATGTTGTATAGCGGAAAAATAATGTTTATCCATAAGGTCTATATTATAATTATAAGGAACGCGTACGCACGCGTGTTATTCATGCGCGTACGCATGTGTGTGAGATAACAGCGGGGAAAGATACCAAAAACGGCATACAGACGAGTGTATGCCGTTTTTGTTTATGCTGTTTTCCTTCTGCGCCAAGCCACAATGCCGGCGAAGGCAAGTGCCATCAGCGCCAGCGGGATAAGGGCGTCACCGATAGGAGTACCCGGTTCATTCGGGTTGACTACATCACCAATCGTCTGACCTCCAAACGGGTCATCCATCTTCGCCCGTCTCGGACCGCTGGCAGATGCAGAACCGCTATAGGTTGCCGTCCCGTCGCTGTTCAGTATCGGGTTGGCGCTATACGCGCTACCGGAACCCTGCATCACACTCGTTGATTGGAAAACTGCAGTAGGTTGCGTCACCGGCTGGTTTCCGAAAGGCTGCGCCATGGTCGGCAGCGCGAACGCTGCCACCATAACGATTATCGATATATTTCGCTTCATGGTTTTCATAACTGCTTTCATACTCATTAACTCTTTCATTCGTTCCACATTACACATTACACATTCAACATTCCACAATTACTTAACCATGCGTCCTGTTGCGTCATACATCTGTCCGTCGCGGATGATAAACAACTGATCGTTGATGATCATCTTGCGCACCTTTGTACCTTGTACATCGCCACCTTGTACATCCTCAAGGTCTGTCGGTGTCTCTTGACGCGGAACGACGTTGAGTGCGAAGCGGGCATCGTTCTGTGTGCGTTCGGTCGAGAACGTGTAGCTCGACTGCAACAGATCGGTCACGATACCGGTCGTGTAATCGATCAGGTTGATATGCTCGAACGCATCGCTCTCTGCGTAACGCGGGTTGATGGAGAATGTATATTCGCCGTCAGCCGGAGCACGATATCCGATAGGAATGATGTTCGCTGCGTCGGCATTGCTCAGTGCGTTGTAAGCCAAGCGGGTCTCGCCCGAGAGGCTGTAGGTCGCCAGCGTGTAGCCGTTACCAAACATCTTCTCCAGATCGGCGTTGATCTCGTACTCGGTAGCGCTGTACTTGTCGGATACGAGCAAGGTCGTCTTGTCGCTCTTCTCGCCATCGCTGAGAATAATACCGGTCTCTGCAGTCGGCATCGTCTGCTCACGTCTCGGTGCGTATATCGGCAGACTGCTGCTGGCTGCCTGATCGGCAGTTAAGAACTTCAAGTTACCGCTCGTCGCTATCTGAACGAAGAAGCACCAACCCGGACGGAGAACCGAACCGGCATCTGTTATATCGGTCTGGATATACTCCGAGAAGTCGTGTACCGGCACGTTCACATAGCGAACATCTTCTTCTTTCCAATCGCCGGTCTTGAAGTCGAACTTACCTTGGATAATAGATGCTGCGCCTTCGCCTGTAGTCATATCA
>JAFPGA010000038.1 GCA_017423085.1 Paludibacteraceae bacterium
GATAATAATAGATAACATAGATATTGCTGCTCAGCCCTCCGTCATGATGAACGGCCTCAACAACTGGTAAAAAAACAATCACTGAATTCGTAAATTTATTAAATCGTAAATAAATCGCACATTTGTAAATCGTAAATTTTATGCACCGACATCTCTTACTCACTTTGGCATACCTATTTGCCACGCTTACTGTTTCATCGCAGAGTTCCGGTTATCCGGAGTTAGACAGAATGGTTCAAGTATGGAGAACGGCTCAGCAAACCACGTTCGGTTATCCTGCCAGTCAGGAATCGGAACTGGCGGGGTTCTATCAATGGTACGCTGCATCCGGAATGGATGTGATCAACCTCAATAATGCCGGCGACCCTATGACCGATGATCCCTCCACCTTGTCTTCTCAGCTCTTTGAGCGGCAGGTGATTGAGTTCTTTGCGCCGCTGTATGACTTCAACCTGGACAATGTGTGGGGCATAGTTACACATAGCGGCACGGACGGCAATAACCACGGGCTCTATTTTGGCGTCAATTATCTGCGCAATAAGACCGGCATGGAGCCTGTGCTGTATGTGAGCGACGAGGCGCATTATTCGAACATGCGCCTGGCGCATTTGCAGAACCTGGACATACGTCTGGTGGCGAGTGACAGTATGGGACGCATGATTCCCGACTCGCTGGAGGCGATGCTGAATACCTCGCGACCTGTGTTGATGGTCTATGCGATGGGATCGACCTTCAAAGGGGCTATCGACGACCAGCAGGCGCTGAATGCGGTGCTGGCTGCACACCCTGAGATACCCGGCATCTACCGTCATATAGACGCAGCACTATTCGGCGGTTACCTGCCCTTCACGCCCTATAGAGCCTTGGTGAGCCGCGACTCGATGCAGTATGAGTCTATCGCCATCAGCGGGCATAAGTTCTTTGGCATTGATTCGCCTTGCGGGCTGTTTATATGCACACGCGAGGTCTATGAGAACCAGACGGACTATAACGTGCCGTATCTCAATAGCAACATGCGCATGATCAGTTGCTCGCGAGACGCATTGCAGCCCCTTAAGTTCTGGTGGCTCATCCAATCCGTCGGATTCGAGGGCTGGAGCACACAGGCGAAAAACATCCTCGCCCAACGCGATTATCTCAAGCAGCAACTGGACGCTATCGGCTGGCCTGCGTGGGTCAACGAGTACAGCAATACCGTCTTCTTCCGCCGTCCCTCGCCCGAGATAATCCGCAAATACACCCTGGCGCAGGGCTATGACGAACGGTTTGGAGGGGAGCTGGCGCACGTGGTAGTGATGCAGCATGTATCGCAGGAGAAAATCGATATGTTCATCGCCGACCTCGACAACTCCCGCACTGCCGAGAGTACAGGCAGACGACATAAAAGGTAATCATTTTTGCGGTTTACCGGGTTTCTGCGATGCTTTTTCTTCCTGTATCCGCTCAATCTTGGCGGATTTTTGACCGTTTTCGCTCAATTAAAGTTCGAAGAATAGCACTTTTCCTCACAAAATCCACTTTCCCGAACGATTTTCGCCAAAATCCTTGCATATATCAAAAAAAACAGTAACTTTGCAGCCAAAAGTTGCAAAGGCATGAACGAACAGAGTCCTAAAGTAATAAACGCAGAAGCACAATTAGTAAACGACACGGCC
>JAFPGA010000039.1 GCA_017423085.1 Paludibacteraceae bacterium
AATTACAAATCACCAATTACCAATTAAATAATTCCCTGCTCCAACATCGCTTGTGCTACCTTCATGAAACCGGCGATGTTTGCGCCCTTGACATAGTCGATATGTCCGTCGGCCTGACGACCGAACTTCACGCATTGCTCGTGTATCGACTGCATGATATGATGCAGACGGTCGTCCACCTCTTCTGCTTTCCAGCTCAGATGCTCTGCATTCTGCGTCATCTCCAGGCCGGAAGTAGCCACGCCACCGGCGTTCACCGCTTTACCCGGTGCAAAAAGTATGCCATTATTCTGGAAGAAATGAATAGCGCCCGGTTGGCATCCCATGTTCGACACCTCGCAGCAGCACCAACAACCGTTTGCTTTGAGTTGCTTAGCGTCCTCTTCCGAGAGTTCGTTCTGAAAAGCGCACGGAAGGGCGATATCACACGGCACAGACCATGCTTTCTTGTCGGCCGTGAAGGAGCAGAGTGTCGGGAATTTATCCGCCATGTCTTGCACTTTATTGCGATTCGATGCACGCATAACGAGCATGTAGTCGATCATCTCTTTGGTGATACCGTTCTTAATGGCTACGACACCGTCCGGACCGGAGATAGCCACTACTTTCGCACCCAGTTCAACGGCCTTGGTGGCAGCGCCCCATGCTACGTTTCCGAAACCGGAGATGGCTACTGTCTTGCCTTTAATATCTTTGCCGGCCTCATGCAACAGGTGTTGAGTGAAATAGAGCGCACCAAAGCCGGTTGCCTCCGGACGGAGGATAGAGCCGCCCCAAGTCATGCCTTTTCCGGTGAGGACACCTGTGTGGTATTCGCGCGCGAGTTTCTGGTACATACCATTGAGGAAACCGATCTCGCGGCCGCCTACACCTACGTCACCGGCAGGTATGTCTTGGTCAGGACCGATACAACGCCACAATTCGAGCATGAAGGCCTGGCAGAAACGCATGATCTCCGCATCGGACTTACCGACCGGGTCAAAATCCGAACCACCCTTCGCGCCGCCCATAGGAAGGGTCGTCAGGGCATTCTTGAATGTCTGCTCGAAGCCGAGGAACTTCAGCATCGACGGCGTCACAGCGCGGTGGAAACGAAGGCCTCCCTTGTACGGGCCGATGGCACTATTGAATTGCACACGGTAACCGAGGTTCGTTTGTACCTCACCTTGATCATCAATCCACGTTACGCGGAACGTGAAGATACGATCGGGCTCGACCATTCGCTCCACGATCTTAGCCTGCTCGAACTCAGGGTGCTGGTTATACACCTCTTCGATAGACTCGAGAACCTCTTGAACGGCCTGCAGATACTCTGCCTCGCCCGGATGCTTCGCAGCTAACTGCTGCATGATAGTTTGTACTTTCATTGTCTTATGTGTTTTATGGTATTTATTGTTCAACCTTTGCGACTGCAAAGGTACACAAAAAAAATGACATACACAATAGTATATGTCACTTTTTGTAAAAAAAGTCAGTTTTTTAATATTATTTGACTTAGTTACCGGCTGAGACACCGCCTCCGCCGCCAAGACGGTTGAGTTCGTCCATGTCACCTACTTTACGGTTCTTATGCTGCTGGTACTGGCCGAACATCCAGGTAATAGAGAACGTGACGCGTTGTGAGCGTGTGGTATTCTTGTACCAACTCTCATAACCGGATGCAAGTTCCATACTTCTATTGGAGAAGGACAGCGAACGCGCCAGATCTTGTACATTCAGATTGAAGATGAGACCTTTCTGCATATACATCTTCCGCACGCCGAAACTGGAGAAGAAGGTGCTGCCGGTCTGGTCGTAACCGGTATGCATCGGAGAGGACCAGTTAGCATCGAGTGTGAGTGTCCAATCTTTAGGCAGGTAGGCGGAGAGTGTTCCGTTCACATAGCCGTAGTGACTGCGTGCCTCGTACTCCGGCGTACCATCGGCTTGCTTCTCGTACGATTTGTTGATGAAGTGCAGCCAACCGCCATTGACAGTGAGCGCGAGCCATGCTCCTTGCATCACCTTGGAACCATCTTCCATCGTAGCATACTTGGGCACGATAGGCAGTTCGGTGAGGGACAGGTTAACGCCGTGGGTGGTACAGGTTCCGAAATTGATCCATTGCACATAGCCCATTCCGTTGTCAAGAATGGTGGTTTTAGAGGAGAACATCTCCTGGGTGTGCGCAAAATTGAAGGTAACGTTGAGGTACTGCGTCCATGAGAAATGGAGTTCTACGTCGTTATTAAACTCCGGTGTCAGTTCGGTATTACCTTTCTGGTAGCTATAGGCATCCACGTACGTGATAAACGGGTTGAGCATCCAGTAACTCGGTCGTTTGATTCGACGGGTATAACTAGCACTAACGGCAATAGGTTGTTGCCATTTGCCCAGCGGAGAAGAGGTATAGCCCACATAAGCCGTCGGGAAGGGGTCGAAGTACGATTTGGTGGTTACCGAATCGGCTGTTTTCCAATCGCCATAGCTATACGTATATTCGCCACGCAGTCCGAGTTTGGCAGTCCAGTGTTCACCGAATTGTTTACCTACAGATATATAGGCCGCAGCCACATGTTCGTCATAGCGGAAGGCGCTTTCGATGGTGGGACGATTGATTCCGTTCCGCATTGAGTCGGTAGTCATGTGGTTATCGGTAGAAGACAGACCGTACTTGATGCCGCACTCGATCATACCAGTTTCCCAGAACTTGGTTTGAAAATCCAACTTGGCGCTGTAAATATCCACTATCTGGCGGCTCGCGATATCCAGTCCGAGTGAGGTATTGTCCAGGAATGGCTTATTATAGTCAGTACTTTGGGTGTTGATGGAGCGGTTGTTGTAGCGGTTATAATCGATGTTCACCGTCAGTTCGCGTTCCAGTTCCTCATTGAAAGTATGGGTGAAG
>JAFPGA010000040.1 GCA_017423085.1 Paludibacteraceae bacterium
CACAGTGTGAACGGCGGTTCGCTGTCCATCGGTCTGTTTGTGGGATGGGTAATGATTGTTGCGGCTGTTCTACACCTTATTCTATGCCGCATTATGCACGTGAGCGGAGACCTGTTTTGCGTAAGCCAGATAGCGCTGCTCTGTTCGCCTCCTTTCGTACCCCCTGTAGTCGGAGCGATGAAGAATAAGAAAGTGCTGATCTCCGGTATCGTGATCGGACTCGTCGGCTATGCGATAGGAACCTATCTGGGCGTAGCGATCGCATTGATTTTGAATTAAAAATTAAAAATTAAGAATGAAAAGATATCTTATTCTACTGTTAGCAGCACTTCTTTTGCCGGTAGTTGCTGATGCCAAAAAGAAAGAGCCCAAACCGCAGGAAGTGGATTCATTAGGTCGTAAGATCAAGACAGGTTGGAACTTCGGTATTCTGCCTTCTGTAGCCTACGATGCGGACTATGGTTTTCAGGGCGGTGTGCTGACCAACGTCTATTACTATGGCGACGGTTCGCAATATCCGGAGTATATCCATTCGCTCTATTTAGAAGCGGCTTATACCACCAAACACCATGGTATATTCCGTTTTAACTACGACTCCAAATATCTCATTCCGGGCTATCGTCTGACACTCGATGCAACCTATTTGCCGGACGCGATGTGCGATTTCTACGGTTTTAACGGATTCGAGTCCCAGTACAATTTCGATTGGCATAACTGGAAGAAGAATACTGCCAAGATGGCTCACCCCGAGGAGTACCAATCGCGTGTGTTCTATAAGTATAAACGAGACCTCATCCGTGTTGCCGGAGATATAGAAGGAACGATCTATAAAGACCTCAAGTGGAACGCCGGTTTGGGTGTGTTAGGTTACATCATCGACGACTGTGACATCAACATGCTCAATGGTAAGAATGTGTTTGACCCGACCAAAGAACGCTATGAGCAGAAAGCGCTGGATCCGTCTGTGCAAGGCTTATACGACAAATACAAGACCTGGGGTCTGATTGGCGCAGAGGAAGCGCGAGGCGGCTGGCATCCGTACGTACGTGCCGGACTCACCTACGACACACGCGACAAGCGTCAGGGACCGAACAAAGGTCTTTACATCGATGCATTCTTCACCTATTCGGCTGCGTTCAATGCAGCCTACGGACAACAAGCTGCTGCCGGTTATAATCACCTGCAGTTCAACTTCACTTTCCGTCATTACGTGCCTTGTTACACGGATAAGAACGGCATTAACCGAATCACTTTCGCCTACCGCATTGGTACACAGAACAACATCGCCGGTAATTCACCGTTCTACATGAACAACTACATGAACACCCTCTTTATCCAGCGTGTGTATTACGAAGGACTCGGTGGTGGTAACTCGATTCGTGGTATGATGGCGAACCGTATTCTGGCGAACGGCTTTGCGTTTGCGAACGTCGAATTCCGTTTCCGCGTAGTCAATTTCGACATCGGACGCCAGCATTTCTTCATCGGTCTTAATCCGTTCTTTGACTTGGGTGTCATCACTCAGCCGTACAACCTTGACGACCTCGTGGCATTGCACACCAACGGCACCTATACGACGCTTAAACAGAGTGTAGCGGCTACGGGTGAGAAATACGAAGACTATTTCAATACCACCAACGACAAGAACGCCTATATGCCGCACATGACCGCCGGTTTAGGTCTTAAGATAGGTATGAATGAAAACTTTGTCCTGTCTGCCGACTGGGGTATGCCAATCAACAAACAGGACAATCAAAAATGGGCTAACTTCTACGTGAAGATGGGATACCTTTTTTAAGGTATCACCGCGGATTACAGTTCCACCACTTCACCTTTCTGTGGCACCTCGACATGTCGGAAACCGGCATCGCCGAGGTGTTCTTTGTAGGTCTCGGCAGCTTGTTCCTCGCCGTGTACCACGAACACGCGCTGCACTTGGTCCACCTGCAGACTGCGGGTGAAATAGTCGATCATCTCGCGGTAGTCACCGTGTCCTGAGAAGCCTTCTATCTTCGTGATCTGCGCTTTGATGCGACGGTCCAGACCAAAGATGGATATCCACTGCAGTCCGGGCTGCTGGATACGTGCACCGAGTGTAGTCGGTTCGCAGTAGCCGACAATAAGAATCGTACACCGCGGATCGGAGATGTGGTTCGCCACATGATGCTTGATACGTCCGGCTTCCAACATACCCGATGCGGAGATGATGATGCATGGTTCGTCCTTGTGGTTAAGCGCTTTGGACTCACGTATGTCGGTGATGTATCGCAGTGTATTGAATCCGAACGGGTCGGCATCGAACTGCAGCGTGTCACGCACTTCGTCACTCAATTCATCCGGATACATCCGGAATATCTGCGTAGCGTTGGTACTCATCGGCGAATCGACATACACCGGAATATGCGGCAGACGACCATCGTTATAGAGCTGGTTGAGCACATAGACGATCTCTTGCGTACGCCCGACCGAGAAAGACGGAATGAGCAACTGCCCTTTGCGATAAACACAGGTATCTTCCACTACGCCGAGCAACTGTTCTTCAGTCACCATCTGCTCGTCATGCAGACGGTCGCCGTAGGTCGATTCGCAGATAAGATAGTCGCACTGCGGGAAGAGTTGCGGCGGCGGCAGGATATGACAGTGTAAACGACCCACATCACCGGTATACGTCAACCGTTTCCAGCGGCGGTTTAGAACCGCAGCAGGATGGCCATTCGGACATTTCTCCTCTTCATAGATCTCCAAACTGCAAATAGCACCACCGAGCATGTGACCGGAATTGGTGAAAGTCAGCAGCACGTCATCGAACAGACGGAAACGTCGATCGTAACTGTAGGTCACGAAATGCTTCATGGCGCGATTGACATCGTTCTGGGTGTAGAGCGGTTCGATCTTGTATTTCTTACCCTTCTCTTTATGCGGGTTCTGCTTGTCTATCTTCTTATTGTACGTGCGGACATCCTGCTCCTGAATAAACGCCGTGTCAGTGAGCATAAGCGCACACAAGTCACGGGTCGCGGGTGTACAGTAGATATCCCCTTTGAAACCCATTTTAACGATGTACGGAATCAGACCGGAGTGATCGATATGCGCGTGCGACAACACAACACAATCCAACTTGGCGGGATCGAAACCCAAATCGCGGTTCGCGGCATCGGTTTCCATGCCCTTACCCTGATACATACCGCAATCCAACAGAATGGTGTGACCCGAATCCGTTGTAATCAAATGCTTGCTACCCGTCACTTCGCGCACTGCGCCTAAAAATTGAATTTTCATGGTTTTTACTAATTTATGCCGCAAAATTACAAAATTTTTTGCATATATGCAAATAAATTCGTACCTTTGCACAAATTTTGTTGCAAACAATGAAAAAAATCAGTTATCTTATTATGGCTGCTATAGCGTTAGTTAGCGCGAGTTGCGCCAAGCAGGAAGAGCAGAAAGCTCCTATTACCAAACCGCAGATTACTATTGAGGGCGATCGTTTGACACCGGAAGCACTATGGGCGATGGGACGCATCGGCAGCGTCAAAGCCGATATCGAAACCGGTTGGGTGGCGTACACCGTCAGTTACTACAGCGTGGAGGAGAACCGCTCGACCTCATGGATTCGCATCTGTGACCCGTTCAGCAAAGAGGGTGAATTGGACGTGTTTGATGAGTTTGTGGGCTACGAACCCGCATGGTTCGGCAACAGCGGTTGCCTGGCGTACCTCAGAGGCGGCAAACTGTACCTGCGTCGCGACAAAGAGGACGTGGAGGTGGAAGGAGCCGAGGATATAGAAGGTTTTCTGCTCTCCCCGATGCGCGACCAAATCATTCTCATCAAGCAAGTTCCGACGGTGGCAAAGACGGTGGACAAGTATCCGGATCTGCCTTTAGCGACCGGACATATTCACGAAGACTTGATGTACAAGCATTGGGACGAGTGGACCGAGACGGCTCCGCAGCCTTTTGTTTGTCCGCTGGAGATTCGTTATTACGGTGAAGGCGAGCGCATCAAGAGCGCCAAGATCGGTGAGGGCGTGAACATCCTCGACGGCACGGCGTTTGAGTGCCCGATGAAACCCTTCGGCGGAGTGGAGCAGTTGGCGTGGAACCCGAACAACGAAGAGATAGCCTACACCTGCCGCAAGAAGACGGGGCTGGACTATGCCGTAAGCACCAACAGCGACATATACCTTTATGATATACGCACGCGCACGCACAAGAACATCACCTCCGACAACAAGGGCTATGACATCAACCCTGCTTATTCGCATAACGGTCAGTGGATAGCTTGGCAGTCCATGGAGCGTGACGGCTATGAGAGCGACGAGAACCGTCTGGCAGTGATGAACACGCAGACGGGCGAGAAACGCTATCTGGTAGCGGGCCAGGGACAGAGCGTGATGGAGTTCGCCTGGTACAATGACTCTTCGCTGCTCTACACGGATGTGTGGCACGGAACGATTGACCTGTATTACGCCTCGCTGGACGGCAGTCTGGAGCGCGTGACGGAAGGTCAGTACGATGTAGCATTAGGCGATGTAAGCGACAAGTATGCGTATCTGCTCGGTCACTCGATGCGTCAGGCGAATGAGATCTACCGCATGGACGTGGAGCAGTACCTCAACGACCCGACCCGCGAACTCGGTCCGCGCGGCATCGATTGGGAACAGCCGCACACGGCATTGGAGAAAGAAATACCACAACTGACGCACGAGAACGACAATATATACAAGCAAATAGAGCGCTCGACGGTTGAGCCGCGCTGGCAGAAGACAACGGACGGCAAAATGATGCTGACGTGGATCATCTACCCGCCGCATTTCGACCCGAACAAGAAATATCCGACCATCCTCTATTGTGAAGGCGGTCCGCAGAGTCCGGTAAGCCAGTTCTGGTCGTTCCGGTGGAACTTCATGATGATGTCTGCCGGCGATTATATCATCGTAGCCCCGAACCGTCGCGGTCTGCCGGGCTTCGGAAAGGAGTGGAACGAACAGATCAGCGGAGACTACGGAGGACAATGTATGCTGGACTACCTGACGGCGATCGATGAGTTCTGCACTGAGCCGTACGTGGACAAAGACCACCTCGGTTGTGTAGGTGCTTCCTTCGGCGGGTTCAGCGTCTATTGGTTGGCGGGGCACCACGACAAACGGTTCAAAGCCTTCATCGCGCACGACGGCATCTTCAACCTCGAGATGCAGTACCTCGAGACCGAAGAGAAA
>JAFPGA010000041.1 GCA_017423085.1 Paludibacteraceae bacterium
GCAGGTGTGTACAACTCGACCACGTTGGTAGATTGTAACACGCGTAAGTACCACGGCCAGTTGGTGATGCCGCTACCGCACATCAGCGATGACAACTTCGTGTTGCTCAGTTCGCTGGACGAGACGGTGATCCAACACGGTGCGGAGTTCAACTTGGGTCTGCACGAGTACGGAGAGAACCATTTCAGTCCGAACGGACACAAGTACATTCGCGAGTTTGATTGCGAATTGATTTCCAAGACGGTTTATCGCGTAGGTGCGATGGTGTTGGAGAAAGAGCGTATGCTGGTTAGTTTCGAGCCGCGTGTGCTGATTCGCTACACGCTGTTAGAGAGCGGCAGTCCGACGACACTCCGTTTCCGTCCGTTCTTAGCGTTCCGCAGTGTGAACGAGTTGACGCATGAGAACCCGCTGGCTAACGCAGACATGAACGACTGCGAGAACGGTCGTTTTAACCGCATGTATCCGGGTTTCCCGAATCTGTACATGCAGTTCAGCAAGGCGGTAGAGTATCATCACGACCCGCAGTGGTACAAGGACATCGTCTATCGCAAGGAGCGCGAGCGCGGCTATGCGTTCAAAGAGGACTTGCTGGTACCGGGTTACTTCGAGTTGCCGATGAAGAAAGGCGAGAGCGTTATATTCGCCGCCGGTGTGACCGAGTGCAAGACAAGCCAGTTGAAGGCTGTTTGGAAGAAAGAGTTGGAGCGTCGTAACAAACGTCTGGACATGTTCAGCACGTTGAAGAACAGCGCCAGCCAGTTCTATAAGAGAGAGGGCGACAAGTGCTATCTGTTAGCCGGTTTCCCGTGGTTCCACGCTGATGCACGCGCTACGTTCTTCAGTGTAGCCAGCTGTACGCTGGATATCGACCGTCCGGAGTACTGGGACGCTATTATGAACAAGACAGCGATTGACGAGGTGCTGAATTTCATGCACGGTCGCGGCAACGAGAACAAGATGACCGGAATGGAAGAGCCGGACGTGCTGTTGTGGTTCATTCGCGCTTGTCAGAAATACGCACATAAATACACCGTTCGCGAGGCAGCAGATTTGTACGGTCAGTTGTGTCTGGATATCATCACCTGGTATCGCAAGCAGAACCACCCGCGCACCAAGTTGCACCAGAACGGTCTGTTGTGGGTGGATGGCACACAACGTCCGGCGACCTGGATGAGTGCCACCGAGAACGGATGGCCGATTGTGCCGCGTACCGGATACGTAGTAGAGATCAATGCGCTGTGGTACAACGCGATGCGTTTCACGGCAGAGATGCTGCGTGAGATGGGCAAAGAGACGAGTGCCGACCTGATGGAGTATCAGGCAGAGATTACGAAAGACGCATTCGTCAAGACGTTCTGGAACGGACTGTATCTGAACGACTACGTAGTAGATAACTACCAGAACCGCGAAGTGCGTCCGAACATGATCTGGGCTGTTGGTCTGCCGTACAGTCCGCTGGATAGAAAACAGCAGAAAGCGGTAGTAGATATCTGCACGAAGGAATTGCTGACGCCGAAAGGTCTGCGCAGCTTGAGTCCGAAGAGCGGTTTGTATCATCCGTATTACGGCACGGATCCGGCAGAGCGTGAGCGTGCGCTGTACAACGGTATCGTTTGGCCGTCCACCATCACCGCTTATTCGCGTGCATACATGAATGTTTATAAGTACAGCGGCACCAGTTTCATGGAGCGTCTGCTGGTAGGCTTCGAGGCCGAGATGGACGAGTTGACGATTGGTACGCTGAGTGAGTTCTACGAGCCGAACCCGCCTTACAGAGGACGCGGTGGTATGAGTAGCGCCCCGAGCGTAGCGGCTGTGATCAGTCTGCTGGATACGCTGAAGAAATATGAGAAGCAAGAACAAGAAGAAAAGGAGGCACAACAATGAAAGCGTTAATGTTCGGTTGGGAGTTTCCTCCCCATATCTTAGGTGGTTTAGGAACAGCCAGTTACGGTCTGACCCGTGGTATGGCTGAGCAGGAAGATATGCATATCACGTTCGTTATCCCGAAGCCTTGGGGTGACGAGGATCAGTCTTTCCTGCGCATCATCGGCGCCAACAGTGTGCCTGTTGTTTGGAAAGAAAACAGTTACGACTACGTCAAGCAGCGTATGGAGGGCAAGATGAGCCCCGA
>JAFPGA010000042.1 GCA_017423085.1 Paludibacteraceae bacterium
ATTGATTTCGAACACGGCTATCAGCCGCACTATGCTATTGATGCACACAAAGAGCACCTGATAGAGCAACTCCAGCGTGAGGTCAAAAAAGCGGATACCGTTTGGTTGGCTTCCGATGAGGACCGTGAGGGAGAAGCTATTGCATGGCACTTGAAAGAAGTGCTAGGCTTGGCAGACAAGGACACGAAACGTATCGTGTTCCACGAAATCACTAAATCCGCCATCCAGGATGCTATTCTCCATCCGCGCGATATCGACTATAATCTGGTGAATGCCCAGCAGGCACGCCGTGTATTGGATCGTATTGTAGGATTTGAGCTGTCTCCGATCCTGTGGAAGAAAGTGACCACCGGTCTGTCAGCCGGTCGTGTGCAGTCGGTAGCAGTTCGCTTGATCGTCGAGAAAGAGCGGGAAATAGAAGCCTTCCGTGCATCCTCTTCCTATCGCATTTTTGCCGATTTCATCGGAATAAATCCGGGTGATGCATCGGTGCTGAAATGCGAACTGAACCATCGTTTCTCGCACAAGAAAGACGCGATTGAGTTCTTGGAGAGCCTTAACTCGGCACAGTTCATTGTGCGCGATGTGCAGCGCAAACCCGTCAAGCACCTGCCCGCACCGCCGTTCACCACTTCATCGCTCCAACAGGAAGCAGCACGCAAACTGAAGTTCACGGTATCGAAGACGATGCGTCTGGCACAATCGCTGTACGAGAGCGGACATATCACGTATATGCGTACCGACTCGGTCAACCTCTCCACGTTGGCTTTGGCTACCAGCAAAGAGGTGATTGCCGAGCAATATGGAGCCAAATACGTACACACACGCCAGTTCCATACCAAAGCCAAAGGCGCACAAGAGGCACACGAAGCCATTCGTCCGACGTATATGAGTACGTTCAGTGCCGGTGTCACCAAAGACGAGCAGCGTTTGTACGAATTGATTTGGAAGCGCACTATTGCCTCGCAAATGGAAGAGGCGGAAAGCGAGAAAACCACTATCGAAGTCTCTATTCATGGTAGCAAGTATGCGTTTGTTGCCACCGGTGAGGTGATTACGTTTGACGGTTTCACCCGTGTGTATGTACAATCGACAGACGAAGAAGCGGAAGAGCGACGTATCTTACCGGCCATGTCTCCCCGTGAGCGTCTGCGTCTGCAGGGTGCAGAGGCTGTGCAGACCTATGCCAAACCACCCTATCGCTATAATGAAGCTACGCTGGTGAAGCGCATGGAGGAATTAGGCATCGGTCGTCCGTCCACCTACGCCACCATCATTGAGACCATACAGAAAGTGAAATACGTAGAGCGCGGTTCGGTGGCCGGTCAGAAACGAGACACATCGGTGTTGACGCTCAAGAACGGCATGGTGACCGAGAAACAGAAATCGGAGATGTACGGTGCCGACTCACAACGCCTGCTGCCGACTGATCTGGGACGTATCACCAATGATTTTCTGGTGGAGCATTTCCCGACCATCCTCAGCTATGACTTCACGGCGCATGAGGAAGAGCAGTTCGATCGCATCGCTATCGGACGCGCAGACTGGTCGGAGACCGTGGATGCGTTCTACAAGACTTTCCAACCCTTACTTGGCGCGATTCCATCGGGAAAAGTAGCCGGTCGGTTATTGGGCAAAGACCCCGTTAGCGGCGAGCCCGTGTATGCGAAGATCAGCAAGATCGGTCCATGTGTGCAGTTAGGTGATGC
>JAFPGA010000043.1 GCA_017423085.1 Paludibacteraceae bacterium
AGAGGACGCTAACTACGCACGTATCCGAAAGGTTGTAAGCGTTTGCGATGACGCGAAAGGGAATATCTCCGTTGCCGAAATGGCATCTGTCGCCTGTTGGGGAGAGCGTCAGTTTTTGCGCGTGTTCCGTACCTATGTCGGTATCTCGCCCAAGCAGTTCATCCGTCTGCGGCGTTTTCATAAAACGATACAGGAGATGCAGATGAAAGCACATAGTGGTCAGACCATCGATTTGATGTCGGTTGCTTTGAACCACGGCTACTACGATCTGAGTCATATGGCACTCGAGTTCCAGCAGATGGGGTGCGTCTCTCCAAGCCATTTCCGAATGTTAGGCATCCCCTTGACGGCTGATTTTTCCATCTTTTTTGCATAAAAAGCAGCGAATGTCCGTTTTTTCATATACCATCTGAATAAAAAGCAGTACCTTTGCACCGTTTTTTTTAAATGTCGTATAATGAAAAAGATATTTTTAGGATTCTTATTATTGATTTCTGCAGCAGTTTCTGCAGAAACCATTCAAGGTAAAGTGACCAGTTCCAACGGCGAAGCAATGCCTTTTGTCACCATCTCCGTGTTGACGCATGACTCAACACTCATCACCGGTGCTATCACCGATGATGACGGTCAATATGCCCTGGAGATCAATGTGCCGAACTACATCATTCAAGCCTCCTATATCGGCTATCGCACCGCGTCAGGCGGGCCGGATTTTGTGTTGAGCGAAGAGACGGAAGTGTTGCAGGAAGTGGAAGTGAAAGCCAAACGACCGTTCATTGAGCGCCAAATGGACAAGTTGGTGGTCAATGTGTCTCAGTCGCCTCTCGCCGCCGGCTCGAATGGTAACGACATCTTGCGTCGTGCACCGGGTGTACGCATTGACAAGGACGGAAATATCACCGTCAACGGCAAATCCGTGGAGATATACGTGGACGGCAAACCGTCTTACCTCAGCGGACAGCAACTCAAAGCTATGCTTGACGGCACGGACGGTAACACCATTGAGAAAATAGAGATCATCTCCAACCCCTCTGCCAAATACGACGCTTCAGGACAAGGCGGCATCATCAACATCAAGACCAAGCGTAATATGATGAAGGGCCTCAACGGCATGCTCTCTGCCGGCTACGGAGGAATGTATTTCGGGGATGTGAACCGATGGTTGCAGATGGACATGGTTTCGCTCAATCTCAACTACCGCGGCGAGAAGACCTATACCTTCGGTCAACTCACGCAGGTGTTCGCGCAGAACGATATCGATCTGGAAACCTATCGTAAGACACCGACATTGGAGAACTACTCCCGTTCGGGCTACAACGTCAATTTTCAGTACTATATGCTCAAAGTCGGTAACGATTGGTACATCGACTCCGCCAACACCTTGGGATTCATTCTGCAAGTTCCGTACATGGCTATTACGCAACAAGTGCAGCCCGGACGTAACTATGCTTACACGGTCGAGGGAACAGACACTACCAGCCGCAGTACGACCAACACTACGAACCGCGTGCAGTCTCCACAACACACGGCGAACCTCAACTATACCCACACATTCTCCGAGGCACTGGAGCGTGAACTGACTGTTAATATGGACTATAACCGCTATAATAACCGCGCATCCAACATGCAGTCCACGGACTACAAAGAGGCGGTACCGCGTTCGATGAAACTGGACATCAACAGCACGCAGATCATTGACATATACAGCGCCAAGTTGGACTTCCAAACCAAGTTCTGGGAGACAGGTATGATCGAGTGCGGAGTCAAGTACGGTTTGTCGTCCACCAACAACGC
>JAFPGA010000044.1 GCA_017423085.1 Paludibacteraceae bacterium
ATAGCGAGTGCTTTCTCGCGTTTCTGCTCTGCGCTCAGTTCCGAACGCAGTTTCCAAAGAATAATGTGCTTTACCATAAAAACAATGTACGATTTACAATGTACGATGTACGATTTATTTACAATTTATATTATTTACCATTTATTTCGTAGCCGTATAAATAGTTGTGATACCGAAGGTAAGGGGAATGAAGCGGGTGTCGGAGAAACCGGCCTCGCGCATATGTTGCGCAAACGCTTCGCCCCAACAGAAGGATTTGACGCTTTTGTTCAGATAGGAGTACGCCGTCTTGTCATGGCTAACCATGCGTCCGACCAGCGGTAACACATGCGTAAAATATATATCATATGACGCGCGCACGAGCGGATTGGACGGGTAACTGAATTCCAGAATGGTCACCTGTCCTCCGGGTTTGAGCACACGGAACATCTCTCGCAGCCCCTCGTCCAAGTTCTGAAAATTACGACATCCGTACGCACAGGTGACGGCATCAAAAGAGGCATCATCGAACGGCATGTGCTGTGCATTGCCATAGACAAATTGAACATCGGTGATTGGAGATTGGCGAGTGGTGAGTGCCCATTTGTCCACTTTCTGTTTCCCTATCGCCATCATCTGTTTCGACAGATCCAATCCGGTCACTTGCTGCGCCTTGCCGCGACGGAGCATCTCTATGGTCAGATCAGCGGTGCCGATCGCTACATCCAGCACGTGCTGCGCCGGAACCATCTGCTGCACGGTCTTGCGCCGCCAGCGTTTGTCAATATTAAGCGACAGACCGTGATTAAGCCCGTCATACGTGCCGGCGATGCGGTCAAAGAGCTGTCCGATATGTTGTTTTTCTTCCATTTATTATTCCAACAGACGATATTATATCTTTTTCGGCTACAAAATTACTATTTTTTTTGCATATATGCAAATTTTTTTGTACCTTTGCGACCGAATTATAGATAAATAGGTATTCGTCGTGTCCAAACAACCTGCAATCATAGTGCCGGATGGTTGTGTGCGCGTGCTGTTGCATGCATGCTGCGCACCGTGCTCCAGTGCAATCGTGGAGTGGTTGCTGGCGCATGATATCACGCCTGTCATCTATTATTACAACCCGAATATCTACCCGCGTGAGGAGTACGAGATCCGCAAGAATGAATCCAAACGTCATGCCGAGAGCCTGGGTATCCTGTGGATAGACGATGACCGGTTTAGAAATAATCGTTTGAGCTTAAGCGAGATAAGAACCGGAGCAAGCCGGCCATGCGGGTACGAGGAAATGCACACGTCCTGGCGGCAAGCCGTTTGCGGTTTGGAGAACGAACCCGAACGGGGCAAACGATGCGAGGCGTGTTTTTACCATCGGCTGCTGGCGACAGCCCGCAAAGCGCAGGAACTCGGCATTCCGTATTTCGCAACGACTCTTGCCTCTTCGCGCTGGAAGAATCTGGAGCAGATCAATGCTGCCGGCGACAAAGCGGCTGCAGAAATAAACGGAGTGCACTTCTGGGCGCAGAACTGGCGCAAAGAAGGTTTGCAGGAACGGCGCAACGAGTTACTCAAAGAATACCGGTTCTACAACCAACTATACTGTGGCTGCGAATTCAGTCAGCGCAGCCAACAGACAACAAATAATTAATGGCGCAGATACAAGACAAAGATAAGGTTTATGCATTCTTCCGTCCGTACGTCGACTGGATGTTCCGTCATTCGTACAGGCATATACAATATGTAGGCAAAGAGAATATACCTACAGACGGTGCCGTTATTTTTTCTCCTAACCATGCCAACGCGCTGTGTGATGCCATGGCAATTTTGGGCATTGACCGTTCCCGCAAAGTGTTTGTGGCGCGTGCCGATATATTCAAAAATCCCCGTACAGCAGCTATTCTGACTTGGCTCAAGATAATGCCTATTAACCGAATCCGCGACGGAGTAGATGAAGTAAAGCATAACGATGCGACGATAGAAAAAGCCGTGGATACGCTGCAAGACGGTGTACCGTTCTGTATTCTGCCGGAAGGCACCCACCGCCCGATGCACTCGTTGTTACCTTTAGGGAAAGGCATCTTCCGTATAGCGCTGCGTGCCAATGACAAGTTCGGCGCAGAGAAACCGATATACATCGTGCCGGTCGGTTTGGAGTATGGAGACTATTACCATCTATGGAACGACCTGACTATCAATATAGGTAAGCCTATTAACGTCACACAGTTTGTAAAAGAGCACAGCGAGTTGGAGCGTCCGCAGCTGATCATGGCACTGCGTGAGGAGTTGACGCAACGAATGCGGGAGCAGATCCTATGGGTGCCGGACGATGAGCATTATGAGGAGAATTTTGCCAAACTACGGGAGAATCCGCCTGCGCCTTTTGATAAGTTCAAACACCATCGTATTCCCCGTTGGTTGCTGCTTATTATTCTTATACTCCTGTCGCCGCTGTTTCTGATCAGCCTGGTGTTCACGGTTCCGCTATGGACAGCATGGCTGTTAATCCGCTGGACAGTGAAAGATCCGGCCTTCCATAACTCCGTACAATACGTTTGGCAGTTATTGTGCATTCCGCTTACTCTCTTTATAACCCTTCCTTTCTGGATGTTTTTACAGGAATACATGTACCAGGCAAGGAGTTTAAAGTTGAAAGATTAATGTTGAAAGTTTAAAGAATATGATGAGAGTTTATTTGATTATCGCATTGTACGTCTTAGTGCCGGTGTTGATCATTGAGTGTTTCAAGCGCTGGACGTGGATGCAGAAAATAGGTACGGTGGTAGCCGCCTATGCAGTAGGAATCATTTTTGCACTAACCGGTTTTGTGCATTTCGAGCCGGAGACGGTAGAGGCTGTTACGTTTGGCAAACTGCAGTCCACGATCATGTCAATAGCAGTGCCGTTGGCTATCCCGTTGATGCTGTTTAACTGCGATTTCAAGTTATGGACCAAAGCACTGCCG
>JAFPGA010000045.1 GCA_017423085.1 Paludibacteraceae bacterium
ACGTTCATACGCTCACGGACGGTGCGCGCCATACGAGCCAGACCGATACCGAACTGGTTGAACAACTGCTCACCTACGGTGCGGACGCGACGGTTGGAGAGGTGGTCGATATCATCTACCTCGGCGTTGGAGTTGATGAGCATGACGAGGTACTTGATGATCTCGATCATGTCTTCTTTGGTCAACACGCGGACATCGTCCGGAATGGACATGTTGAGCTTGCGGTTGATACGGTAACGTCCTACCTCACCCAGGTCATAACGCTTCTGGGAGAAGAAGAGGTTCTGGATCATCTCACGTGCCGTGGCATCATCCGCCGGCTCGGCGTTACGCAGCTGGCGGTAGATATAGAGAACAGCCTCTTTCTCCGTCTTAGCCGGGTCTTTCTGCAGGGTGTTGAAGATGATGGCGAAATCGTTCTCGCGCTCCTCCTGCTTGTGGAGCAGGATGGTCTTTGCGCCGGACTCGATGATCGTCTCCAGCGTCTCCGGCGTCAGTTCCTCTTCGCGCTCTACGACGATGG
Source organism: Paludibacteraceae bacterium (assembly GCA_017423085.1). GTDB lineage: Bacteria > Bacteroidota > Bacteroidia > Bacteroidales > Paludibacteraceae > Colicola. The sequence goes on from JAFPGA010000045.1 coordinate 524, forward strand.
TGTTACGCTCGATGGAGCTCACCTCACCGGTGTCCTCGTCCACGAAGTCCTCGACCCAAGCACGCATCACGTCACCGGCCAGTTTACGGCCGAGACAAGCCTGCAGGGCCTCACGGTTCACTTTGACCTCTTCTGCGAGGTCGAAGCAGTTGAGGATGTCGCGATCGGACTCAAAACCGATGGCGCGAAGCAGCGTTGTTACCGGCAGTTTCTTCTTACGGTCGATGTAAGCATACATGACCTTGTTGATGTCGGTAGCGAACTCGATCCACGAACCGCGGAACGGGATGATACGCGCCGAATAGAGCTTGGTGCCGTTGGAGTGCATCGAAGTACCGAAGAACACGCCCGGCGAACGGTGTAACTGACTAACCACGACACGCTCGGCACCGTTGATGACGAACGTACCTTTCGGGGTCATGTACGGGATCGTTCCCAGATAGACATCGGAAACGACGGTATCGAAGTCCTCATGATCGGGATCCTCGCAGCTCAGACGCAGTTTTGCTTTCAAAGGCACAGAATAGGTCAGACCGCGCTTGATGCACTCCTCGATGGAGTAACGGGGACGGTCGACACTGTAGTCCAAGAAAGCCAGCGTGAAACTGTTGCGGGTATCCTGAATCGGGAAGTTCTCCGAGAATACCTTAAAGAGTCCCTCTTTACGACGTTGCTCAGGGGTGGAATCCATCTGAACAAAATCCGCGAAGGACTTCAACTGAATCTCCAGAAAGTCAGGATAAGGCATATGCTTTTGCATACGGCTGAAATTGACTCTCTGCTGTTTTTTGTTTGTAGCCATTATTTTATATGGTTGAAATTTGTTTAACAGAATTAAACTGTTGGTAATGAATAATTTAAATCTAAATCTGCGGGATAATATTTTATGTTATTTTAATCTCCCCTATATAATAATTACCAAATTTTTCAGTTTTTTAATCATTCTGTCCTATTGAGCAGAAAAGGTTTAGACTCCCATTTTGCGTGGGAATCTAAACCTATTCCACCCCAATAAGGTGGTTGGCCTTGAGGGTATTACTTGAGTTCTACCTCAGCACCTACCTCTTCGAGAGCTTTCTTGAGAGCCTCAGCGGTAGCTTTGTCAACGCCTTCCTTTACGTTAGCCGGAGCAGCGTCAACGATGTCTTTAGCCTCTTTCAGGCCGAGACCGGTTTGCTCTTTAACAGCCTTTACAACCTGGAGCTTGTTAGCGCCAGCGCTCTTGAGCACTACGTCGAACGAGGTCTTCTCCTCAGCTGCCTCAGCTGCAGCGCCAGCTGCAGGACCAGCAGCAACTGCAACAGCTGCAGCTGCAGGCTCAATGCCGTACTCCTCTTTCAGTACTTGAGCGAGTTCGTTAACTTCTTTTACGGTAAGGTTTACCAATTGTTCAGCAATAGCTTTTACGTCTGCCATAACTTTATTTTTTTAAGATTTGTTTTTTTATTTTGTTTATTAC
>JAFPGA010000004.1 GCA_017423085.1 Paludibacteraceae bacterium
ACGCGACAACGGATATAACCTGACGATTGACGGGCTGCGGATTTACATTGCAGGCGACACGGAGGACATTACTGAAATGGCAGATATCAAGGACATAGACATCGCTTTCCTGCCGTGCAATCAGCCGTACACCATGACGCCGGAGCAACTGATTGAAGCCGCACGTATCATCCAACCGAAAGTGCTGTTTCCGTATCACTACAGCCAGACCGACGTGACCGGCATTCCGGCACAACTACCCGATATTGACGTTCGAATCAGACATTATGAATAACAGAACTAAATATCCAAACACTACACAAGCAGGTAACCAACCTAAATGCTGACTATTATGAATTACTCTCAATTCAAAAAACGCGCGAAGCATTTTCTTCGCAAGCAACTAAGTCTGACGCACTATATCGATGTGCAAGCGGCGGAAGAGAACATCCGCAAGAACATTCCTTTCCGCGGACCGAACATATACATTTTGTTCGTGGCGATAGTGATTGCTTCGGTCGGACTGAATGTTAATTCGATACCGGTGATTATCGGTGCCATGTTGATTTCGCCGTTGATGAGTCCAATCATCGGTTTCGGTATGGGCTTGGGCACCAACGATGCAGCATTGATCATCAAGTCGCTGAAGCATCTGAGCATCATGTTTGTGGTCAGCTTGATAGCTTCCACCTTGTATTTTATGGTGACACCACTGGAGATGGAAAATCCGACCGAGCTGTTGGCGCGTACCAATCCTTCGGTATATGACGTATTGATTGCGTTCTTTGGTGGTATAGCAGGAATATTGGAGCTATCGCGCAAAGAGAAAGGCACAGTGCTTTCCGGTGTGGCGATTGCAACAGCTCTGATGCCTCCGTTATGTACGGTGGGCTACGGTATAGCCAATTGGAGCTGGCACTATGCCAGCGGGGCGCTGTACTTGTTCTTTATCAACTGCGTGTTCATTGCTTTAGCCACTTACCTTGCTGCCAAATATCTGCATTTCCCGTCAAAGGTTGAGGCAAAATCCTACAGGCGGCTGATCATATACGTGCTCTTGATTCTGGTAGTGCTGATCCCGAGTTTCTTCAGTGCATACAATATTGTTTGCGAGAATCAGTTCACCAACGCCGCACGTCATTTCGTAAAGGAAAATCAGGCAATAGGCGGTACGTATATCTATGATTATTCAACCGATCTGTCGGATAAACCCTATACGTTGACACTTCGCTTGGCGGGCGAACAACTCAGTAATGAGCATCGCGCCTATCTGTATGCAGAAGCGGAGAAAAACGGCATCTCGCACACGCAGATACGTATCCTGGAGGACGCGACCATTGAGGTGCGCCGACTCAACGAGACGGAAGTCATGAAAGACTGGCTGGCATCAACTGAGGCACAACTGCAGCAACGGGACGATTCGATTCGTGTGCTCAATAAGCAATTGGATGTATTCAAAGCGCAGCAACTGCCGGTAGAACAGATAACATCGGAGGTGCAAACGCAGTGGCCACAGATCACAAGCGTTACGCTCGCACGCAACGAGAAACAGATCGTGTTACTTGTTCAGGCAGAGCCTGCTCTCAATGAAGATGACCAACAACGTATCAGTCGCTGGCTATCCGTGCGGCTGCAAGCGGATAATGTACTGGTGGTTGCACAATCCACGGATACATCCGCGTCAGCAAACCGCTCTGCA